>JAGYMQ010000053.1 GCA_018400535.1 Candidatus Cloacimonadota bacterium | reverse complement strand
TTTTGAACATTAACAGTCTCATTCATGGGAATATCAAGCTGTGTAAACTCTCCATCGAAAACTTCGATTTGGTATTCCACAGCATCATCGTAAAAGACACGCTCTGCATAAACATCGTAAAAACCGGCAGGAAGTTTGTATTGATAACTGCCAATACTGTCCGAAAAAGTGAATTCACCCGGTACGTTGTTGATCTTAATAAGAACGTAATCTACAAAATCTCCAGTGATTGGATTGTAAGTTATTCCTTCAATTCCACCCAATGCGGGAGCACCGTATTCGTAAGGACCAATATCGATGATCGCAGTTCCGTTGTTATCTCCATCCCAGACTCTGTGATTGTAATCCAGATCAAAAGGATAATAGTAACCCAATGTATCAAAACCGGCATCAATGGCAATACTGCTATCTGCCAAATGGAAATCTCCGTTTTGAATGTCTTCGAATATGGATTGTGCCTGCAAGGAATCGACGATTATGTTTCCTCCCCCGTCAATGAGGGGATATTCTAAAGGAAAATCGATTATGCAGTTGCGGAAGACGGGGTTGCCGAATATGTCGATATTATCAATGTTACTGTTAATAATGATGTTGTTCTCATGAATTGGTGTATCTGCTAATAAATTACATAAATCATTATTATTTATCATCAGGTTATTTAAAAAAGAATTACTGCTTCCAATCACACTGCTAACCATATTGCAATTATAAAAAACATTATTATAGATTTCTTCATATCTTCCGGAAATAGCAAGATTAGTATCACTTATAAGATTATTTTTTACTATTCCGTTCAATTCAAAAGCACTTGGACCAGCTATACCACATACTTCAAAATAATTATCACTGATCTCTACATATGCTTGACTTATATCTATACCATCATAACCTCCGATGAATTGATTATTTTTGATGTAAAGAAAACTCACATCATCGCAAGATATTCCAGTATCACTATTATAGAATTCATTGCCGTAAAAATAAGATGTATAATCATCATATCCATTATGCAATTCAATACAATCAGTATATTTGTTATCAATAAAATATAATGAGCTTACGGAAATCCAATTCCCTAAAAAATTATTATCTGCTAATAATGCAGGTTTACAGTTAATAGCAGGACGATGAATAGACAGATAATTATACCCCCAAATACCTTCTACATAATTATTTATATTGTCATCTAAGTAAAAATCGCAACTTGAAACTTCAATAGACTGAGTTAGGTTATTTGTTGCTGAAATTGCCTTGCCATTATTATAAAAAGTACAATTATTAATATAGCCATAACCAGTTCGTATAGATAGAACTCCTCTGGCTACATAGCCTACAACTATACCAATTCCTGCAGAATATTCGAAATGACAGTGTTTAAATACAGACATAGAACTAAGATCATCAACACCGTTTTCGGGAATATATACACAACCCCAATAATAATCAAAATCATCCTGCATTCTTGTAAATACAATGCTGTCCTGCTCTGTCCCTTCTGCGACTATTCTGCCATTTACCCAAAACATCTTAGCTGTATTGTTTCCGTTTTGAAACCAGAAATTTTGATCAAAATCTAAACTTGAAGTACATAGAGCACTTGAGATTTGTATCTCACAACCCGGCTGGATATATAATGTTACACCCTCGTCCACATAGATATTGTCCATGACTTCATATGGATTGTTATCTGGAGTCCAAGTTGTGTCTTCCGTAATGTGTCCACCGACTTCGATTGCCAGAATAATTATTGAGTTAAAAATTAAGATTGAAAGAATAATAAACTTTTTCATTAACGCCCCGTAGTCAAAGTGAGCGAAGTCGAAAGATTGTATCCTGCGACTCCGCTCATAATGACTTACATTTCTATTTTAGCAATAACATTTTCTTCATTTGTGTTTCTCGGGTAGTAGAAATCTTGTATAAGTAGATTCCTGATGCTACCGATTTATTGTTGCTGTCATTACCATTCCACGTTAAGAAGTGCTGACCAGCTGCGAGTTGTTCATTCACAATTTGCTTAATCTTTTGACCTTTTATGTTGTAAATCGCGATGGAAACATTTGATTCGATTGCAAGATCAAATGATATCGTCGTTGAAGGGTTGAAGGGGTTTGGATAATTAATATGTGAAAGAATATCTCTGGCAATTGGTGTAATTTCTTCTTGTTGTTCTTCTGGATAAAATGAGAATTGAGTCTCTAATTCTCTAACTTTAGCTTGATACTCATCTAATGTTTTAGTTCTTACAGTACATTTTTCGGGTAATCCTCTATTTCCAGATTCAGATAATTTAAGATAACAATAGCCTTGATCTATCATTGCGGATATTACTTCATCCGGTAATTCTGAATTAACAATAATTTCCTCTAACTCTGTAATTGAAGCAAGGTATTCCTCATCTTTCATTAGAGTTTTAGCAGTTATTTTTTTTATTGTATCGTAAATATGAGTATCTTCGATGACATTTAAAGCAACCAGATAATCTCTTAATCCTGCATAATTTTCAGTTGAAAGACATTCGATGTGATAGAGATAATAAACAGCAGTTATAGCATCTTTGGAATATAAATAATCCGATAATAATTGATACAAAGTTTGTTGAGCGGAATTGTAATTTTGATTAGCAAAATCAAGAGCTGCATTATTAAGTAATTGTTCTGAACCAGTTATGCCACCCGATAAAGTCCAAGCTTCTGAATCAGTTGGAAATAAACGTTCAATAGAAGTAATATTAGTACCTCCAATATCGACTGGATTTTCTTCATCCCACTTCAGATTCATTAATAGATAATAATCAGAACCTGATCCGTAACTGGTATCAGCAAATGTAATATTCGCCCCATTTTCACTCATACTGAAAGTTGTTTGCCAACCCGCATATTCTGCATATCCATTGTTTCTTATCATTAGCTCTGAGAATTCAAATTGATCAAAAATTGTACCATCATAACAAAGCATACCGAATCCGGTATTTTCTTCAATGATATTATTAGCAAATTGACTAAATGTTACTCCATTAGGTTTAACACCATCACCACTATTGTAGTTGATCTTACAGTTCTTAATTGTTGATGTAGTTCTTGATGCTTCGTAAAGGTAAATACCACCACCATTATCTTCAATCTGGACAAAATTAAGATCAACTGGAGATTCATAAGCTACAATTGGATAAGCTGAATTATCTTCGATATGACAGTATACATTCTCATCTACATTTCCGTGAACAGTAAGTTCGTGTCCATCTCGAACAACGATCTGTCCAGCATCGTGGAAATCTGTAAGATGCAGATTCAATTTAGCGATAGTTTCTGTTTCACTTATATTCTCTATCGAAAGTTTACGAA
Source organism: Candidatus Cloacimonadota bacterium (assembly GCA_018400535.1). GTDB lineage: Bacteria > Cloacimonadota > Cloacimonadia > Cloacimonadales > TCS61 > TCS61. The sequence goes on along the minus strand of JAGYMQ010000053.1, from coordinate 1,787 downwards.
TACCTGAGATGTCACAATTTACGAACCAATAATCTGATAGGTTGGATGGATTCTGAATGAAAATACCATCCCATAGACTTCCAGAACTGGATTTGATTTTAATTTCTGGTCCTGGATTTTGTAAGAAAGAATCCTTGTCGTGTGTAGTAATTCTCCCACCATTTTGTGCAATTATGCGATCCCCAGGAATTGGATCTTCTCCTTCACCCGGATACATTGTTGCTTTGGCTCCTGTAATTGCACTACCCCAGTTAAGAGTAAAAACACCACCGTTATTAATGATAATATCAGAGCAGTGAGTAATATTGAATGTAGCATTTTCTTCAAGCGTAACATTGCCATTTATAGTGAATTCACATTCATCAAGAAAGAAAACTTCAGCATCAGATTCAATCGTAAGACTAGTATTAACAATTACATCTCCGACAACATAATAGGGAGAGTTATAGGAGGTCCATGTACCTGATACAAGCCCACTAATTTCGTTGTTAACATTATCAAATTGCTTGTATCTCATTATATAACCTTGTCGTGGAATATAAACAAGTTCATCTAAAGATATTTCCTCTAATCCAGCCGGATCTTCATTATAATCAGTTCTTACTGCTCTGAAAGGATTATCATCTTCTTCTAATCCATCATAATAACCAAGATAATAATTATATTGAGATGAATTACCATAATCTCTGAATGCATATAACACATTACCATCTGAGAAAACAAAGTTTTTTACATCAGTCCAACTTACCATATATTTAAGTGCATTATGCAAACCTAACATAATATTCCCATCACATTCTTTAATATTATATACAATCCAATGAAAATAAACTTCTGAATCTACCAGATCTGGCGATGTTGTATATGGGTAGTTTGATTCCCATTGTGTCCCTAACCATCCACGAATTGAAGTTACATGAGTTGGAGCAAATGTACCATTATGCTCGAAAGTATAACATGGTACATCCGGATCTGAAGTTAACTCATAGTCCCAAATAAAAGGATGTGGGTCTGGTATTACACTGCTTCCTGAACTAGCTTGCCTTGCATGACCTAATACAATTGTAGCATTCTGCTCATATGGAGCTTGGTTGTATATGTGAGCCTTTGCTTCATTATATGCCGAATAATCAGGAGTATAATTTGGTGGTTCTGCTTCACTTCTGAAAACTTGATTATCTGGGTCAGTCAAATCTAATTCTTGAATAGAATTGTCACCATTATTATAATAAATTATTCCATATCCATTTTCGTTTTGCCCAATTTGATAATATAAAAAAGAACTATTATCTTCAAACCAAATATAATCGTATGGATCTTTATCGCCGAAACCAGTTATCGGCTGCAATTCATTTATCTGATATCCGTATGTTGAGAGCATTCCAAACATATCACATTCTGCAAATAAAACAACTGAACTTAACCACATCACGAGTAGCATTGCTACTATCAGTTTTAATTTAATGTTTTTAGAAAACATAACAAACTCCTTTACTAACTTTGTATCAATAGAAAAACCTTGAAATAGTGCAAGATAATTTTCAAATGAGATTGAATGAACATAATTTTCATTATTTTGGATAATCAAATCAGTAAATTGAATATTCTGCGATTCGGATAAAAATACTTTTCATTAAATTTTTATTGATTATGGGTCTGCCATCTTTCCCCCCTCCTCTATTTTTTATGGTGTATAATGATTTCTATGCTACATCCTATAGGTAAATAAAGTAATTCTTTATTAATTCGTCAACTATGAAGTTGATTTATATAAAATATTTAGTTAT
>JAGYMQ010000052.1 GCA_018400535.1 Candidatus Cloacimonadota bacterium | reverse complement strand
TTTTGAACATTAACAGTCTCATTCATGGGAATATCAAGCTGTGTAAACTCTTCATCGAAAACTTCGATTTGGTATTCCACAGCATCATCGTAAAAGACACGTTCTGCATGTACATCGTAAACACCTGCAGGAAGCTTGTATTGATAGCTACCGATGCTGTCTGAGAATGTAAATTTACCTGGCTCGTTATTGATTTTGATGAGAACGTAATCTACCGACAAACCACTTGATGGATCATAAGTATTGCCCTGAATTCCTCCCAATGCCGGTGCACCATATTCGTAAGGTCCGATGTCGATTATGGCTGTTCCGTTGTTATCTCCATCCCAGACTCTGTGATTGTAATCCATATCAAAAGGATAATAGTAACCTAGTGTATCAAAGCCTGCATCTATTGCTAGGCTGCCCTCGATGAGATGAAAATCTCCGTTTTGAATGTCTTCGAATATGGATTGTGCCTGCAAAGAATCGACGATAATATTACCACCGCCGTCGATGAGGGGATATTCTAATTCAAAATCAATAATGCAATTGCGAAAGGACGGATTACCATTAATTGGGAAATAGTATACTTCTTCATTTTCTAAAAAAAAACAATTGTTATATGTAACAGTACCACCACTTCCTATTGCATAATTATTATTAATAGTTATGTTGTTTTGGCAGGATATATTTCTCCAGCTTACCTCAATACCAACATAACTGCCATTAAATGATATATTATTATAAAGCTTAAGATACCCTGGTAATCGGAAATTTCCATTATTAGAGATATTATTATACGCTTTTCCTGTGTTTTGAATACCTGAATAAATATCACACTCTTCAAAATAGTTATCCGAAACTTCGAGATAACCATAATCTGCATAAATTCCTTCGTCACCATTGATGAAATTATTCTTACGAATAAAAAGCGAATCACCGGTTTCCATACTACTTTCAATACCTGCTGACCCAAAATCTATAAAATCGTTATTATAGATATAGGATGAAGTTGATGTAATAGGCATATGTCCATTAACAAATATGCAATAATCATAATTAATATCATGGAAAATGTTATTAACAGCATATACTGGTGCATTAGTCCTCAATCCTTTTCTGCTTGAACAATTGTTGTTAGCAAAAAGGAATGATTCCGATTCATCGGCTATTATATAACCGATATTTACAAAAACATGATAATTGGCTGGATTGATATTGGGATGCATTCCTTCTACATATGTGAATTTATTATTGCTGATCTCAATTTCTTTGGTGAAGTTACGGATTTCAATACTATTAAAATTATCTTTAAAGTTATTGTTTTGAATCATACCATAACCATTCCAAAGACAAATACCATGTGGACCTAATGTCAACCCAAAAACAGTTACAGCTGAATATTCAATGTGGCAATAACTGAAACTGCAAGGCTGTGCATCTTCGGTTATGTATATTGTACCCCAATGATAATAGTTTTCATTTTGAATACGGGTGAAATATATACTGTCTTGCTCTGTTCCTTCAGCAATTATTCTACCTTCAACCTTTATAAATTTAGCAATCGGCTCATTGCCCCCAGAAAACATGAATTCAGGTGGAGTATGTTCATCAAACAAAGCAGCATTGAATTTGACTAATGTTCCGGGAAGAATTGTAAGAGTTACACCTTCATCCACATATACACCAGAGGTAACAAGGTAAGGATTATTGTCGGGTGACCAGATTGTGTCTTCAGTGAGGTGTCCACCGACTTCGATAGAAAGGAGAAAGGAGAAGGGAAAGGGGAAAAAGCAAAAAGCAAAAAAAAGAAAAATACATTTTTTCATATCATCTCCAAAACTCACCCTAAGTCCTTCTCTGAGTTAGAGAGAAGGACTTTATGGATGAGGTAAAGAAAGTAAAAGGTTACTTGAGAAGCAACATCTTTTTCATTACCGATGTTTTTCCTGCTGACAATTTGTAGAAATAAATTCCTGATGAAACTGATTTGTTATTGTTATCGTTTCCATTCCAAATTATTGAATGAGCACCTTTTTCAAAGTGATCGCCTGTTAGGGTTTTGACTTTTTGACCTTTTACATTATAGATTGAGAGTTCCACTTTACTATCCTCCGGTAAGGAGAATTGAATGGTTGTTTCAGGGTTAAATGGATTAGGATAATTTGTCAAAGTTATGCAGGCAGGCAGCACATCATCAACTTCCGGTTCGTTTTCTTCACCTTCAAACAGTCTGTTTTCCAGTTCTCTTACAGTTTCGTGCAACTCATTGAAATTAGAGGGTGTAATTGTGCAATAAGCAAGCAAAGTTCTACTTCCTTGCTCCAACAATTTCACATAGCAGTAAGCTTCATCGATGAGAGCATCGACTTCTTCTGCAATAGATGAAGGATTGGCTATTACAACTTCTAAACTGTCGATTGCTGTTGTATATTCTTCTTGTTGAATTAATACTTTGATTTTAATATCTCTTTTTGCTTTTTTCAAAAAAGAGTTAACCGGCGCATTGATTGCATCAATATAGTTAAGTAAGGTTGCGAAATCTCGATCAGTATAATTTTCGATAAAGTAAATTCCCTGTAAGGCAGACGCTGCTTCCATTGTTCCCGGGTAGATAATTATGAGCTGTTCCAAAATTGTTCTTGCTGTAGAATAATTTCCAGCTTTCATGTCATCCATTCCGGCATTCAACATTTCTCTTTCCGTTGGGATTTCACCTTCATCAAATTCAAAAGCAATATAATACGGATAAAAGCGGGTAGTATCTGAATGAACAATATCAGGATTACCGGTTAAGTTAATAGGCTCATCTCCAAGTTGCCAATCGAATGCTTTCAAGATATATTTATCTATATTGTATGAATAACTCAAATCATCGATTGAATTATAACCATCTGACCAATGCAAATAACTGTCTGTATAACCAGCATATTCCGACCAGCCATTATTATTAATAGTGTTGCCAGAGAATTCCGGAAGTACAGTAGATTTATAAGAGATAATTCCATTTCTAGTGTTGTTGATAATTATGTTGTCTTCTAAACTAACATATCTATCCCTGATGATAATACCAGAACCATCATTATTGCTGATATTGGAATTTGTAACAGAAGATTCATCGACACAAGCATAGTTCATGCTAATTCCTGTTCCATTACCTGTAATAGATGCGTAATTTGAATTTACTTGTGAATTGTAGGCAACTATTCCGAAAGCATTATTCTCAATATAACAGGAATCATTTAATGATCCTTCAACAAAAAGTTTATGCCCGTCTCGAATCATAAGCTGTGCATTATCGTGGAATGTAGATTTATAAAGTTTCAGATTTGCAGGATTACGAGTTGTTCCCTTCATGCACAGATCTTTAATGTATGAAATGTTACAGTTCACAAACCAATAAGTTGTATCTGCAGGATTCTCGATATAAATGCCATCCCAAAGTTTTTCATATCCTATAGGAAAACTTGAACCGATTGTAATTTCATCTCCAGGACTTTGATCATCGCCCGTGGTTATTATCCCCCCATTTATCGCGATAATGCGGTCACCGGGGATATATTCTTCATCACTTGCTTGATGACCAGGTGGTATTTGTTCATACCAGCCGGAATTTGTACCTGTGATTGTGCTGCCCCAATTGAGGAAAAGTAGTCCGCCTGTATCGATTAGTACTTGTGAAGAATGAAAAAGTTGTAATTGAGTGTTATTTGCTATATTAAGTTTAGCATTATCAATTGTGAGATTACAATGACCAATTAATTTTACACAAGCACTATTTGAAAGTGTTATTTCTGCATTATTTGAAATTGTAATATCACTACTGATGTATTTATTTTCATTCCAAATTTGATTATTGGTGATATCTGTGCTTATAAAAGCTGAATGCGGAATATCTAGAAAATCAGGTATTTCATAAGGCTCTCCGTATCTTGGAATAATAACTAAATCGAATTGATCCACTCTTGTATCAAGCTCATGATAGGTTTTAACAGCGATAAAATCGTTCTCTACATTATATGAAAGTGTATGCATGGAGTCATTAAAAGTTTGTGCATTATCAACTGAAGGTGAATTTCGGAATACATACAGGTTTTCACCATCCGATAGGACGAAATTAACAACTTTTTTATAAGACCAGCAACCCATTGTGGAACTATAATATTGTTCTGGGTTTTCGATGTGATAATTTATGTTTGTTCCACTGATATTTGTTTGAGTTAGTGCATCATGAATTCCTGCTATTATATTTCCATTGTTATCGATTACAAACTTCATTAGATAATGAAAAAAGATTTCACTATCAATCATGTTTGTATTTGTACTATCCCAATTAGATTGATACGTTTCAAACCAATCTATATCGTCCAAATAGTTATAAAGTGGTGAATCTAAATCGGAAGTTAACCAACCATTATGCATAAAAGTATAAGTTTGTTCATTTCCTACAATATTGAATCTAAAAGGATGATTACCTTCTCCACCTGTTCCCTTTCTGGCATGTCCAAATACTATAACAGATTCGGTATCATTATCCATAATAACTGATTTGGCTTTATCAAGTTCCCATTTCCAGTCATTAGTTCCGTTAGTATAATATGTATTAAAACCTTTCTGATACCATGCCTGATTATCAGGATCACCTGGATTACCTGCATTATGTCCTAAACTATCCGGATCTAAATAGAAATATCCATCATCCTTATAATAAAGAAATCCGTAACCATCATAATTTGGTTTTGGAGCTGTATTTCTTGATCGTATCTTTAACCATTCAATAAAATCATAAGGATCATCCCATTCAGTAATAGTTGAATCCATCCACGAAATGTAATACCCTTCTTTGGCAATTCCAGCAAACATATCGCAGTTTGCAAATAAAAACGTTGTAGATAAAGTAGTAAGTAAAATGGTCAGAATGACCAGCGTGGTTTTAAAACGTGCGGTAAGCATCAAAACCTCCTTATTTTGTTTTGTGAGTAAAAAATTCTTCAAAGACAATTATCGAGTATCTGACACGACATGCGAGAGTTTCGATTAAACAATCATAGGCAACTCCTCATCTAATTCGATGGTGTATAATG
>JAGYMQ010000051.1 GCA_018400535.1 Candidatus Cloacimonadota bacterium | reverse complement strand
GTCTGTTAGAGTCCTGAAATTAATTTCAGGACTCTGCAACCTTCTGCGCTGTGCGCTGCCGGTCATTACAAGCAACTAAAAAAAGCAGAAGGAGAGCAAAAAATGAATGAACCATAAATAAGGTTTTACAATTGTGTGAATAATCCTTGTCTCAAAAGTATTGATATTTAAATTTTATTAATCAAACCAGTCAGTATTTCTCTGACAGTAAATCGTTAATCATTCAACAAAAAATATAACTTGCTAGTTAAAAATAAAATTACAAAAAGGAATAAGCCTTTTCAGGAGGAAGAATGAAAAGATTACATTTAATTCTAATGCTATTTGTTGTAACAGGATCAGTATTCGGGCAAACAAACGTTTCAGGTAATCAATCAGGGACATGGGATATTAATGGGAGTCCATATTATGTAATTGGTGATGTGACAGTTGTTACAGGTGCTACATTGATAATTGAACCTGGTGTTGAAGTTTTGTTTCATGAAAATATGACTATAATAATAAACGGTTATCTTTCCGCAAACGGAAATGAAATATCACAAATCATCTTTGATTCACGTTATAATAATCAGAAATGGGATGGAATTCAACTTATTGGCTCCGTTATAAGTGAATTTCAATATTGTGACATATCAAATTCGAAGAATGGTGGTATAAACATAGATAACTCATCAAATATTCTCATTGATAACTGCTCGATACATGACAATACATCTAATGAAGGTGCAGGTCTTAACATAAGTAATGGTAGTTCAGACTTAACAATCCAATACTCTACAATAAATAACAATAGCGGTAACATCATTGAAGAAGAAATGGTTGGTGGAGGAAGTATTGTTTGTGCAAATAGTTTGAAGATTTTGATTGAATCAAATACGATCAGTAATAATGTGTCTGGTGACTTTGGAGGGGGAATTTTTCTTTTGGAAAGTTCATTAGTCAGAATCAATGAAAATGAAATTTTTGAAAATGTTTCAAGAAATTACAATGGTGGAGGCATTTATGTTGATGAAGGTGAAAGCAATTGGATTGAGAATAATTTGATTCACAATAATTTATGTGAGGATGGATATGGTGGCGGTATATCGGTAAAAACTGCATGTAACATTGTCGGAAATGAAGTATATAATAATACAGCTAGTTCTGGTGGTGGGATACATGCTACAGCTTGGAGCGTAGAAAGATATTTCAATAATAATATAGTCCACCATAATATTGCTACCATTTCTGCAGGTGGTATACTTATGCAGGGTTCAGCAAAAATTGAAAATTGCGAAATATTCTCTAATGAAGCAATTAATTTAAATGGGGGTGGTTTACTAATTTCATTTGGTGATAATTATCCGGAAATAAATCATTGTGTAATATATGATAATGAAGCTCTATCAGGATATGGTGGTGGTATATACGCAACTTATTGTAATCCAAAATTATATAGAACAGTTATTAGAAATAATAAATCGTTTGATGGTGGGGCAATATATCTTTCGGTTGTTATTCCATATGGTGGTCAACCAAATGGTATAATTGATCAGTGTGTAATTACAAAAAATGAAGCTTCAATATATTGTGGTGGAGTATATGCGCATACAACTGATTATGATAATACATCAGTGATTGATTGTTATAATTCTATTATTTATGATAATCTTGCAGGATCAGGACCCGGATATGATATTCGGATTGAAACATTTCCCGGTCAATATGATATGTCATATATCAAATACAACTGTATCACTCTAGGTGGATTCTATACGAATAATCCTGCTCTTGTAGATATCGAGTATACATTCTTTGATGACCCTGATTTCACAAATCCAGATGACTATGATTATTATTTGCTGCCTGATAGTCCTTGCATTGATACTGGCGAGTCATCTTGGCATCCTAATGATCCTGATGGTTCCCCTCCAGATATTGGTGTAATTCCTTTCCATCATGAGGAAGACATAAAATTCTTTCATGCAAATTACAACTGGATTTCTTTCCCAAAATTGCCCGTAGATGGTACCCAAAACACAAACCAACCTGTTTCAGCGGATAATATCATGGATATCCTAAATACAAATGATCCTGATATTGACTTTCCGCTTTTTCTAGAATTGCTTTATGAAGATGATGATATACCAGCCTTAAGTTTTATTAATCAAGGCTGGGTTCCATATGAGCCAGTGAATTATGATTTAAAAAGTAGTCGCGGTTATAAACTGAAAACTGAAGATCCTGAGAATACTGATATAATGATAAGTGGGGAAAGACTTATTGCACCAGAAGAACCTAATCTTGTTAATCTTCAATGGGGAGATAACTGGGTAGGTTATTGGTTAACTGATAGCCAGGTTCTTGATGATGCATTTGGAGAAGACTTTGATAAAGTTAAATCAATAAAAGCTGAGGATTGGGAATGGAAAGACATGAGACCGGAAAGAGGACCATTTGATCCTGTCCCACAATATTATCCGATACGTCCTTTGCAATATGGAAAGGGTTATGTAGTAAAATTAAGAGAACCTATTTCCAACTTCCAATGGCAAACTGGTAATCCGACTATTGTCAAAGACATTCCCAAAGCCGAAAGCTTTGAATATGCTGTTCTACCCGATTATGAATCAGTTATTATTGATACTATCGAGGGTGGAGAGAACGTAGTTGAGATAGGAGCATTTGTTGATGATGTTTGTGTAGGTGCGGCAGTTGTTGAAGAGTATCCCGTACAGCTTTTGGCTTATACCGATGGTGTGAATCGTTCTTCCGGTTTCACCTTTCAAGTAATTAGTGGTGATAGAGGAGAAATACAAAATGTTGGGTATCGTATATTAAATTTGGAAACAGGTGATTTTGAAAACATGTCTTTATTCCCTGGTTTGTTTGAACATAACATTGTAAAATTAAACATAAAAACATTACAGGATCCGGAAGTACCAATCCCTAATGTTTTCAATCTAGAACGAAATTATCCTAATCCATTTAATCCAACAACAACAATTTCTTTTTCTGTTGCACAAACCACTTCAGATGTTTCTTTAGAGATATTCAATATTAAAGGACAGAAAGTAAAGACTCTTTACTCAGGTATTGCTGAAGAGGGTAAACACTCAATTCTCTGGTATGGAAAAGATACAAACGATAAATCAGTTAGTTCAGGAATATACTTCTACAAATTGAAGACTGGCAAAAAAGAACTAACACGGAAAATGTTGATGTTGAAGTAAATTATTACTTGCTCTTTAGCTCCTCTCTTTGTTTAAGAGAGGGGCTGGGGGTGAGTTTGAGGAATTATGAAATCTAAAATATTACTTTTGTTCGTGCTGATTTGTGTAAATTCTTGGTTACACTCCACAACCTGGCTCGTGAAACAAGACAGTACAGGTGATTTTATCACGATCCAGGAAGCTTTAGATTCACAGGAGACAGGAGTTGGTGATTCAATTGTAGTTTATCCTGGAATCTATTATGAAAACCTGGAAATTGATAATAGTGAAAATGGTCTAACTTTGTGCAGTAGATTTGCTCAAACTGGAGATGAATCTTATATATACAATACAATAATTGACGGAAATCAAAACGGCAGTACTGTCAATATTGAAAACTCTCTTCTGTTTCGTATGATTGGTTTTACCATTCGTAATGGCAGTGGTACACCTCTTTTTGAAGATGGTTGGTTGTGTGGTGGTGGTATATATTCCAAAGATAATAATAGTTGTTTAATCTATAAATGCGTAATCAAAGAAAATACGTCTTTCACTGGTGGTGGTCTGTTTGTAGATGAGGGAGAAATTACTCTTTTTAGTAATACATTCACCTTGAATCATGCAACGAATACAGGTGGTGGCTTTTCATTGCATGATAATGCTGAAATCAATTTCAATGAAGACTACCCGTGCAACATATATTTAAACTATGCTGCTATGGGGTGTGAAATAAGAAAACCTTTCGATTGTCCTCCTTTAACCGTTTATGTAGATACATTTACTGTAATCAATCCTGATCGTTATTTTGTTTGCGATCGAGATCAGTATGGTGTTCCGATGAATGATATTACTATACATATCCAAAACAGCTTATTAGAGCCTGTGGGTGCTGATCTTTATGTAAGCCCTGAAGGAGATAATAATAACAGCGGTTTATCTGCAGATGTTCCCTTGCAGTCAATTAATCTTGCATATTCGATGATCGAATCGGATACTCTGTATCCACACACAATTCATCTTGCAGATGGTGTGTACTCTCCAAGTTTAAATGATCAAAAATTCCCTGTACAAACTCGCGGTTTTGTTTCTTTGATCGGTGAATCAATGGAAAATACTATCCTTGATGCAGAAAATAATTTTGATAGTATCTTATTTCAAAGATTTGGTGCTTTTAATTTAACTATAGAGAATTTTACAATGATGAGAGGTGAACGACAAGATTATGCTATTAATAGTATTTGCTTTTTTAATACTTTTTTTGATAATAATTATTATGTGAATTTGAATAATATAACATTTACAGAATCATATAGAACTGCTTCTGTACGTGTATATCATTTACAATCTGAATTAAATAATATCATAATATACAATAATAATAGGGGTGGAATTTTGTGGGATAGTACTGATCTATCACAATCAAAAAAATGTGTGATAAATAATTGTAAGATCTATGATAATTATTCAGATCCAGATGGTTCATGTAGAATGATACATGTTGGTGATTATGTAACAGGTCCCTTATTAAACCAAGTAGATATTATTAATACAGAAATAACAGGAAATATCTCAAATTATTCAGATTGGCCCAGATCGGCTGTAGCAATTAGTATAGCTGAGCCCAAGATAGTTAACATTGTCAACAGTACAATCGGCAACAATGACTCTCCTACAGGTGGTTGTGCACTAAAGGCTTACGAAGGACCGTTTGTTAGTATATATAATTCAATTATGTATGATGATACTAATCGAGAAATTTATTTAGAAAATACGAGTTCTAGTCCATGTTCTCTAATTGTATATAATTCCCTTATTGATGGTGGAGAGTATAGCGTTGGTTTAATTGGTAATCACTTCTTAGATTGGGATGAGGAAACAACTTTAGATGAAAATCCATATTGGGATGTTAATGGAGATAATCCCTACGCTCTTTTAGGAAATTCTCCTTGTATAAATACCGGTACATTAGATTTGCCAGCAGGAATTGAGCTACCAGAATTTGATCTTGCCGGTAATCCAAGAATATATGGAGAAACAATTGATATGGGAGCTTATGAATTTCAAGGTGATCCTCAATCAAATGATGAAAATGAAATTATTGTGCCAGAAATTACACAAATCTCAAATTACCCAAATCCATTTAATCCCTCTACAATTATAAAACTTGATCTGGCAGAATCAGGCAAAATTGAATTAGCAATTTATAATATTAAAGGACAAAAAGTAAAAACCTTGATGGATGCTTATTCTTCTAAAGGACATTTTGATATTATTTGGAGAGGTATAAACGATAATAAAAAGAAAATAGCAAGCGGACAATATTTTATAAAACTTAAAGTGAATGGAAAAGAAAAGACTGTGAAGAAATGTGTATTGTTGAAATAATGTACAAAGGTTATTCTTCTTTCTGTGAGATAGTTGCTTGTAACATAATAAGAGTTTCCAGGCATCTTTGCATGCCAGGAAACTCTGTTGAACAAGCTCGTATGGGATTTTATATATTTGAGGATTGCTTTTGAGGAATTAGAGTATAAAAAGAGAAGAAGTTCACAATAAACTGTAATTTCAATCAGATTTCTTCTCACTTTACATCGCGATTTATCCGCCTTTGGCGTGATTTTCCCGATATTGATCTTTTTA
>JAGYMQ010000050.1 GCA_018400535.1 Candidatus Cloacimonadota bacterium | reverse complement strand
TGGTAGCTCGTCGGGCTCATAACCCGGAGGTCACAGGTTCGAATCCTGTCCTCGCTACCATTTTTTTATCTAAAATCCGTTCTTTGAAAAAAAATTTATTGATTTGTTTGAGTGCGGCGGCGTAGCTCAGATGGTTAGAGCATCGGAATCATAATCCGAGTGTCCGGGGTTCAAGTCCCTGCGCCGCTACCATTTTTTGCGCCAATAGCTCAGTTGGATAGAGCAACGGATTTCTAATCCGTAGGTCAGGGGTTCGAATCCCTTTTGGCGTGCCATATTATGGTGGATGTAGTTCAATGGTAGAGCACTGGATTGTGGTTCCAGGCGTTGTGGGTTCAAGTCCCATCATCCACCCCATTATTGATGGCGTAAGTGGCTAAATAAAGTTGCTTACGCCATTTTTACATCCACAAATAAATTCAAACCGTTGCGAAAAGCTGTACTGTTTTTTGGTATTGTTTGTATTCTGCCCAATGAAAGGTTCTTTAATTCCATTGTAGCAAAAGGAATGCCATTCAAAACCAGAACCAGATCTACAGAATTTATGTTCTTCTCACTGCAATAAACCTGACGAGTTACACACAGTCTGTTCATTTCATAGTTCCTTATCGTATCAGGATTGAGATCGGTTTCCAGTTGGAAGAATGCTGTTTAAAAACGAATATTGTAATCAATAAAACCATTTCGTAAAACATCCAGACTGTCGCGCAGATTGAGTTCCTTGAACAGACACTGCAAAATGCGTTCATCACAATTTGCTCCGTGAATTTCTTCCAGCTTTTTCCATTGATTAGGTTGAGAGTTTTGCAGGAATTCCAACAATTCATATTTTGAATAGAACAAGTTTGGGACTGTATTGTCCTTCCAGAATTTCGCGGTAACCGCCGGTTTCAGTTAAGGATTTTATAATTGAAGTTTCAAAGGTTTCTTCAGAAAGATTATTCATGGAATGTATCGTTCTCCCATTTTTGTGGATTATACAGAATATAAGATGCTATTTTTCTATATTCCATTTCATTTCTAATTATATGATCATAAAAACGTGATTGCCATCCAAAATCAGGATTTATTTTTTTTGCCTGAATTGTAACCGCAGATTTAAAACCACGAATGACCGATGATATATTTTTTCGTTGAGGTCCAAATTCATTTTTATATTCCGTGGATACGCAACACATTGCGTCTCTATTTTCTGATTTTTGTTTTTCTGTGGAGGAGACGCAACACATTGCGTATCTACGATCATGATTATATTGGTTTTCACCTAATAATATGATGCCATGAAAATGATTTGGCATTATGCAATATTCACCGACTCCCAAATTCATGTCTTTACGAATAATTTCTGTTTTTTCCCATTCTCTCTGCACGATTTTACCGATTTCGGATAATTCCATATTAGCATTTATAATTTTACCAAAAAAATGTTTTCTATTCTTTGTGCAAATTGTTATAAAATAGCTACCAGCCCAACTGTAATCCCAATTTTTATATCTGGCAGAATCGATTCTGTATTTATCTTTAAATCTATTCATACAATGCAAATCTTACCTGTTACAACTTCGCTGATAAGTGCTGTACGATATTCCTTGTATAATTTTATCTGCTTTTGTAGTTTATTGATGATTTGATTGATTTTATTGCATTCTATTTCAATAAAATCATTAATTCGATTTTGTTCTTCTATTGAAGGTAAACATACAGGAAGTTTTTTCAACAATTCCTGACTTAAAGATGCTCTTGTTACAATATTCATTTCTTTTACAAAGAATCTTCTAAGCAGATTAGTTCTAAAATAGTATTTACTAAATCCATAATGCAAAATTTCATTCATAGGTCGAAATCGAATGAGAAATCCGGCAAATACTGCATCCTTAATATCTGAATAACTTGTTGAAGCAATTCCAATTTCTTCAATAGTCTCTGATGTTCTGGTAAAAAAAACATCTCCTCTTCTAACAGAATAATTTTCTCTATCTTTTCGGGAAGAATCAACTAAACTATCAATATCTGTTGGCAATTCATAATTATTGTATACATCTCCGTAACTAACAAAAGGAAAACCTTTTCCAAAAGAATCTCCGCTAATATTTATACCGTTCTGACAAGTTCCAATATATCTCAATTTCTTCAATTCCCAATGTTCAGGAATTTTTCCCAGCCATTCGATGCCGCTATCTTTCATTGGCGCATTGGGATCGAGTCCTTTGGTTACCGCCTGGTTGATGATCGCCTGTTTTTGTTCTTCGTACAGTTCGATCAGTTTCTTTTTGTTTTCGATGAGTTTATCGATCGCTGCAGTTTTTCGATCGAGGAAATTGGCGATGGCGGTTTGCTCTGGGAGAGGTGGAAGATAACCAAAAAAAGTATTTAAATCCTCGAATCTAAGCGATGGTTGCATGATCAATGATATCATACCTTTTTCAAACTCAAATAGTCTTAATAAAAAATAATAATGATATTTAATGTTTGTATTGCTGACTTTTGTAAAAATAATTGCGCAATTTTGAGATAGACTAAATTTTCCTTGAATTACTCTTATTGTCATTGCCTTTGCACCAACAGTTGTTACTAATAATACTTTTTTAGAAAAATCGTAATCATATGTATTTATTGATCCAAGAATACTTTCATTCTCAGTTTGACCACTATAAACAGGGTAATCTCCGATATTTGATCCGATATAATCACTTGTAAATAAAGCCGCATTAATACCTTTTTCCCATTTTAAAAAGTATTTTATTTTCTTTTTTGCCCAATGCTCTGGAATTTCTCCGATCCATTCGATGCCGCTGTTTTTGTATTTATCGTATTTTATCATTTAATTTTATCATTACTGTTCAAAATACTGATGACAAGCTGTTTCACAATTTCAGCTTCGCTGCTTTTGCTGTTGGCAATAAACAGAGTTAAAGATGCCAGCGTGTCATTACTGATAATAGTTTTGTTATCTTCTCCGAACAGAATTTTGTTTTTGTTCAGAAAGTAGAGAAAACAGGCAGCAGCAATGCGTTTATTTCCATCAATGAAGGAGTGATTTTTTACAATAAGATAAAGCAGGTTGGCAGCTTTTTCCTGAATAGTAGGATACAATTCTTTTCCATCGAAAGTTTGTTTTATTTGATTTATCGAGCTTTTAAAGCTGTCATCTTTGGGTTTGGCAAATACACTGCTTTCAAAATCGGAATACATTTTTTTGATGAAACCGAAATAATCTTCGTAATTTGGAAAAATCGTTTTCTGCTTGGTTGCACCTTTTTTATCTAAATTTTCGTGGTCATACTTGTCTAACAGTTCCAAACCTTTGGCAAATACTGTCAGGATTTCGTTTTTGTCATAATCACTTTTCTCTTTAATTGCTCTACTCAGAATTTGTAATCCAGTTTTTAAATGCAATACTTGCTGATTCTTTTGTTCCAGGCGTTTTTCGTTTATGGCGTAACCTTTTTCAAGGTAGTCTTTTAATCTTTTAGTCGCCCATTGGCGGAAACGAGTAGCTATTTTGGATTTGATGCGATAACCAACCGATATAATTGCATCAAGATTATAGAATTTTTGCTTTCGTTTAACTGTTCTTGAACCTTCTTTTTGAACTTGTAAGAAATCCTTACAAGTTGAATCTTTTTCAAGCTCTCCTTCGGCAAAAATATTTCTCAGATGCATGGTAATATTTTGAGGTTTCACCTGAAATAACTCAGCCATTAATTTTTGAGTAAGCCAAACCGTATCTTTTTCAAACATAACTGTAACTTCGGTTTTATTATCTTCACTCAAAAATATTTCAATTTTATTCTGTTCTTTATTTTCCATTATTCCAATACCTTCCTCTCAAGTTCCTCCGTTTCTTCTTCCAGTTTCAGGATGTCAGCTTTAATTTCTTCCAAAGATCGAAGTGGTTTGAATTCATAGAAGTATTTTGTGAAATTGATTTCATAACCTGTTTTGGTTTTTTTATCATCGATCCAGGCATTGGGAACGTGTGGAAGGACCTCTCTTTCAAAATATTCTTCAATTGTCTGAGGAACTAATTTTCCATCAGGATCTTTCCTTAGGAATGGGATATTTTCGTAATCTCTAAGTTCTGAATCAGGTTTGGGATTTCCTTTTCTATCATATTCGATATTACCATCTTCATCCTTTTTGGGTCGATCAACTGTGATGCGATGGAAACCAAAGAATTCATTTGGATAGATTTTGCAGAATTGTCCTTCTTTGAATTCTCCATAGATCTTGGCAATAAGTCCGATACCTTTATCATCACCATTTTCCGGAATGAACTTACGTTTATTTCCCAGGCTGCGTGTCATCTTCTGCCAGAAACGATTTTCGGTGAGTACTCCTTCTGCTATCAGTTCTTCATCTTTTGCACCAGTAGCATTGATCAATTGGATTTTACCTTTGCGTTCCATGCTTTTCTTATTTGTTACAATCCAGATATAAGTAGAAATACCTGTATTATAAAACAATTGATCGGGCATTGCAACGATAGCTTCCAGCATATCATTTTCAATTATCCATTTACGGATTTTGCTTTCACCACTTCCCGCCTGTCCGGTAAAAAGCGGAGATCCGTTGAAAACGATAGCAATCCTGGAGCCATCTTTCTTCATCTTTGAGATCATATGAAGCAGGAACAGTAATGAACCATCATTGATACGTGGAAGTCCCGGACCAAATCTTCCGGCAAATCCTTTGTTCTCATGTTCAGTTTTAATTGTATCTTTTACTTTCTTCCAACTAACACCAAATGGTGGATTAGACAGCATGTAATCAAATTTCTCATGTTGCAATCCATCCACAGTAAAAGTGTTTCCAAATTTAATATTGGAAGTATTCTGACCTTTTATCAGCATATCAGATTTACAGATCGCATAGGATTCAGGATTTATTTCCTGGCCGAATAATTGAAGTTTAGCATCAGGATTTTGCTCGTTAATAAAGCCTTCACCTACTGAGAGCATCCCGCCGGTACCACAAGCTGGATCGTAAAGAGTTTTAACTATACATTTGGTGAAAATATCTTTTTCATCCGTGAAGATAAGATTGACCATCAGCTTAATTACTTCACGGGGTGTGAAGTGCTCTCCAGCTGTTTCATTGGATAGTTCTGCAAATTTTCTGATCAGCTCTTCAAAGATATATCCCATTTCCATAGTAGTAATACCTTTAAGATCGATCTCAGCAAATGATTTTACTACTTGAAACAAGAGATCTGTTTGCGGATCATCGAGCCTGCTAATATGATCATCAAAGTTGAAATATTCAATTATCTCACGAGCACCTGCAGAATAGCCACTAATATAGTTTCTTAGATTAGCTGCGATGTTCTCTGGATCTGCTATTAATTTTTCGAAATCATACTGACTGCGATTATGGAAATTGAAACCTGCAATTTTATTCAGAGCAATATCTTTTGCCTGATCTGTTAGCATTTCTATTTTTTTAAGATATTCCAGTACTTCATTTTTTGTTGGAGCAAGAATACAATCCAGTCTTCGCAGAACTGTCATCGGAAGTATGATCTTTCCGTAGTCAGATTGTTTATAATCTCCTCGCAGGAGATCTGCGACTTTCCAAATCAAATTTGCGTGTTCTCTATAGTTTGGCATAATTTTACCTTAAATTTTTTTTGGAAATTTTTTTTCAAATAACATTTGTCAATAGATTAATTTTATTTCTTAACATAATCAAGAATTTGCAACTGTCTTTATTTTACAGGTTATAATAATGAGTCAATTAAGTATGAGAAATGTCAAAATTTTTTTGATAGGATGTTTATATATTCCTTCTGAATATTTCATTCTTGAAAGCTTTTCCACGTCGCAGCTGAGGAATCTGAGAAAAGACAAGTCCAAAGATCACAAAAAAAATACCGAATATATTCCTGATCCCTATCGGTTCTTGTAAATAAAAATAAGCCAAGATTGCAGTATAAACGGGAATCATATTTGTGAAAATGTTTGCATTGATCACACCGATATTTCTGATAACGAAAGTGATAAAAAGAAAGGCGAGAACTGAGCCAAAGATAGATAGTTTCAGAATTGGCAGGTAATTGATCAGCTGATAACTTAAATTTGTTGGAGAGGAAAATATGAAATATAATGGTAAGAAATATATCACACCGATAATGCTTTGGAGCTTAACAATTGTAATACCCGAATAAGAATCCAATAATTTTTTCAAGGTAATCCCATATAAATTTGCTGAAATAACTGCGATAAGAAGAAAGATAATGCCAACAAAGGATGAAGTGATGTAAACTTTGTTTAACAGGATCAAAGAAACACCAGCAAAGGAGATGATCAATCCCAAAAAACTATATATCGTGATCTTCTCTTTGATCATAAAATAAGCAAAAATCGGCGTGAATAATGGGATCATAGCAATAATCAAAGAACCCAGAGTGGCAGAAACCAAACGCATACCAAGGCTTTCACCCAAAAAATAACAAAAAGGTTCAAAAAAAGAGAGCAAAAGAAAGATGGGGATATCTTCTCGTTTGATACTTTCTTTTTGCTTAAAAAAAATGTTAATTACGATTAATAAAAAAGCAGCAAGGATCAAGCGTAGGAAAATCACCGTGAGTGCATCAAAATGGATGTAAGCTTGTTTATACCAGATAAAACTGGCACCCCAAAATAGGGAAGCAAGAATAGCTGCAGAATAAATCGATATTTTTTTCATATTTTTTTCTCTCAAGACAAAATCTGCAAGTGTTTAATCATGTCAAATTTTCAGTTTTACTAATTCTGAACAAGGATAACTACTTGACGCACTTTATTATTTTAATATTATGTCTTACAGTTTTTTAAAATTTTAAAGGAGTTATTATGCTGAACTTTTCGATCGCTAAAACTGAAAAAGAATTGAATAAGCTTTCATCTAAAACGGAGATCATCGATTTTTTATATGAACATTTGGATAGATTTGGAGATACAAAAGAAGCAATTTCAAAATCTTTGGAATATTGTTTTTCTACAGAATCTGGAAAAGGTGGGTTTTTAGTTGTAGGTAAAGATGATGAGGAGTTGATTGGTGTTGTTATTATGAATGAAACTGCAATGGAAGATTATATTCCACCATACATTTTGGTTTATGTGGCTGTGCGAGCAGATCAGCGAGGCAAAGGCGTCGGTGCAAAGATTATTAAAAAAGCATTAGCTGAAGCGGGAACGGATGTGAAACTTCACGTGGAATATGATAATCCAGCAAAAAGGCTTTATGAACGTTTAGGATTCACCACAAAATATGCTGAGATGCGTTATCAAAAGGATAAATAATGGCTGAATTAGTAGTGAATACCGATCGCATTGTTGGAAATATCATCAAATTAAATGAATATATGCAAAAGCACAATATTGAATGGACGCTTATCTCAAAGATCTTGTCAGGAAATAGAGAGATATTGACCAGATTGCTAAATCATCCTTCGATAAAGCAGGTTCATTCGATCGGTGATTCTCGTCTTTCCAGCTTGAAGACCATCAAAAAACTGAAATCTGATATTGTAACAATGTATATCAAACCACCTGCAATCCAACACGTCAAATCAGTTGTTCAATTCGCAGATATTTCTTTGAATTCTTCTTTTTCCACGATCCAGGCTCTCAATCAAGAAGCAAAAAAACAGGATAAGATCCATCGCGTCATTATTATGATCGAATTGGGCGAGCTGCGCGAAGGTATCTTACGAGAAGGGATACTGGAATTTTATCAAAAAACCTTTGAACTTTCTCACATCAGAATTGACGGGATCGGGACAAATTTGGGTTGTATGTATGGCGTTGAACCGACCTACGATAAATTAATCCAGCTTTGTCTTTACAAGCAACTTTTGGAGGCGAAATTCAATTTTGATCTCAAGCTCGTTTCAGGTGGAAGTTCGATCACATTGCCCTTGATCTGCAAGAATAAAATTCCACATGCAATGAACCATTTCCGCATTGGCGAAGCTGCCTTTCTCGGCAAATCACCTTTTCACAACAAAAGATTTCGCAATCTCTCAACAAAAGCTTTTGAATATGACGCAAATATTATCGAAATGTATGAAAAAGAAACTGTTCCTGATGGTAATATCAGTGAGGCAAGTGTTGGTCACACCAGCGAAGAACAAGAGCAAGCGCAGACCAGAACTTATCGTGCCATTTTAGATTTTGGGATTTTGGATGTTGACGTGAAAGAATTGACTCCGAAAGACAGCAGAGTGAATTTTGCAGGAACGACATCCGATATGACGGTTTATGATCTTGGAGCAAATATATCCAAAAGCAGAAAGGCAAAATATAAGGTCGGGAAAAAAGTTCGATTTGAACCAACTTATATGGCTGTGGCACGTTTGATGAATTCAAAATTTATTAGAAAAATTGTGAGATAAATGAATAAAAAAATTAAATGTAGGAATTGTGGGAAATTGGTTAATTCAAATGCAAAACGTTGTCCCAATTGTGGAACTCTTCTGAAAATGTCACCATTTGCATTATTTGTTATCCTAGCATTCATAGCTGTCACGATCATATTGATCATAATTGGGATGATTCAGAGCTAAGATATGTTTGAATTGGAAGCGATCAGTATCATTGGTAAAACTCATTCAAATAATCAAGATGCTCTGTTTATACCAACAAAAGCTCAGATTGACCAAGAACGAGCAAATATTTTTTGTCTGGCCGATGGACTGGGTGGTTATCCTGGTGGCGAGCTTGCCAGCGAATTTGTGGTTAGATCATTATCCGATTCTTTTTATTCAGAAAATATTTCTGATTACGAGAAATGGTTTCATCGCCAGATCAAGCTGATAAATGATAAGATCATGAAAAAAGGACAAGAACTGAAAAAACCAAATATGTCCAGCACGCTTGTCTCTCTCATCCTGGAAAAAAATATTGCCTATGTCCAGAATTGTGGAGATAGCAGATTATATCTTTTTTCAGAAGGTCAACTTCGTCAGATCAGTGAAGATCATTCACCACTCTGGGATCTCTTTAAAAAAGGGAAGATCACCAAAGATGACATCGTCAAAAATGAATATGGGAATGTTCTCACTGAAGCTATTGGTTTGCGAACAGGATTCCAATACAATTCCTACAAGATCAAGTTGCCGACAGAATTCACGATCATATTGACTTCAGATGGTTTGAGTGATGCGGTTCTCGATCGCGAAATTGAAGACATTTTGGTTGATCAAAAAGATAGTCAAGTCTGCCTTGAACAGCTTCATTCTTTAGCTGTTGCAAAAGGTTCTAATGATGATATTTCTATCATTTTATTGAAATATTGGGAAGGTTAATTTTTTTATTTACTTTCAAAAACTGTCCATTGATAGACTTTTTCCGTGATTTCTTTTTCTGGATATTTCAGTTTCAAACCACGTGTTGCTGATATCTGTTCTGCAATATCACCTTCGATGATGTCGATGAACGTTCCATTTCCCAGTTCTTGACGGCGAAAATTGACTGGCGGTTGCTTTTCTGTGGAAGCTTGCAAGATCAATTGTTCCACGCCGCTCGGTTCACATATAACTCCTTGAAAAGGTAAATTTATCCATTGATTCAATTGATCAGGTGCGATGTAATAATTATTACGCAGCAGCGTTTTTGTGTCATCAGAAAAAATATAGATCAATCTTAGATAGCAGGATTTATTTGCTCTCACAAAAAATTTGGGTTCTTCTTCATAAAAATAGGTTATGGGTCCATCTGCAGTCTTATCGGAACGAAATTCTACGTGCAATTTATTATCTGTTTGGATCGCATCGAAGAGAGCTAATTTATTTTCCAGAGCAGAGCGCAGATTTTCGGGACGTATCTTATCCCAGCCGATATTTTTACAAGTTGCGTTGGTCAGGAAGATCTGATTATTTTTGTTGATCATTCCACTTTTACTTTTCATTGTTATCGAGATCATTACGCCCTTTTCGATCTCCATGATCTTTCCTTTGAAAGTAACATCAGCTTGTCCATATTGTCCTGCATAATATTCGGTCCAATTATTTTTTTCAATTATGATGCCTGTGCAAATGTCTGCGAAATTTTTACCAAAATGTGGAATAAATCCGGTATTCTCATAGATGAAAGGATAAAAAGTGAATGAATAATTTTCAGCGTTTTCAAGCATGAAAGGTTTCAAAATCTTGTGAGCTAATTCTTGGGTAGATTTTGGTATCAAATCAGCCAGACTGATCATTTTTTTTTCGATCAGCTGAGAGGAAGGCAATTTTTTTAGATCATATTTAAGGTCATTATTCCAGTCATTCAAAAAGAGATAAATATTCAGATCATCATGCAGTGTAGATGTTTCTGCGATGCATTCTTCATATTTTTTGAGAGATGTTTTGGGGTCGGACTTTATCATTTCTTCTGCCATTACGAAAGTTTCGGAAATTTTCTGAATTGAATTAGATATCTTGTTGCGCAAAGCTTTTCGCATTTTGTCGGCTGGAATACCAACTAAAACATAATAATTCTTTTTATCATGTTCTGTCTTTAATATTTCATAGCCCATAATTTCCAGATCAGTTTTGACCTGCGTTTCGCTCAAGAAATAATCTTCCTGGCGTACGTTTTTATCTGATCCGACTAATTTGGATTGATTGATAGTCTGGCCAGAAACTTCACAATAAATCGTGGAAGCAGCATTTTTCAAAGCTTCTTTTTTTGCTCTTAATGCTGCTTGTTCATAATTCTTAGCTTCGATCTCAGCAAATCCTTTGCCGATAAAATAATCAGGAAATTCATTACTGACGTCATTTTCATACCAGTTTGGCGATGCTGAAAGAATAAAATTGCTAGCTAGTAACAATAAAATAGTGCTGATAATTCGCATTCCAAAACTCCTTCATTTTCATTTCTTGGCTGATCTTACGTAACGAAAACCGAGTGAGCTATTGGAATTTAGCGGAGAGTGGCTGATCCGAAAATCAATTTTCACTGCCATAGCTCCGCAATCCCAACCGCCCCCACGACAAACGCGAGAAGAACCTTCTTTTGGTCCGCGCTGATCTTCACTTATTGCATTGATATGATCTACAGCGAACCAATCATTACACCATTCCCAGACGTTCCCACTCATATCATAGATCCCGAGTTCATTTGGTTTTTTTTTGCCAACAGAATAAGTTTGATCTCCAGAATTATCTCTAAACCAGGCAACTTCTTGAATTGAATTTGATCCAGCAAATTTGAAATTCTGAGATTTGTTCCCACCTTTTGCGGCAAATTCCCATTCTGCTTCAGTGGGAAGGCGATAGCCGTTTTTGGAAAAATCACAGATCATTTCTCCATCCAGCTCAATATAACATTCTTCATAACCATCAGCTCTGCTTTTGGCATTGCAAAATTCCACCGCTTTTTGCCAGTTGACTGATTCAACAGGTAAGTCTTTACCAATAAAACCACTCGGATTTTCACCCATCAAACTTTCATATTCGTTTTGTTTCACTTCATATTGGCTAACATAGAAAGATTCGATACAAACAGAATTACCACTATTTTTATCTTCAAGATGCAATTCTCCACCTTCTACGAAAATCATTTTGTCGCTTTCTGATATTTCGAAATGCACAGAAATGATCTCAAACTGAAATATCTCTATTTGCTTTTTTTGAGATTTACCTTTTGCTTGCATTTCCAGATCATGTTGTCCTAATCTAATATCTTTTATAATTTCTGTTTTATTCTTCTTGATTTCAGCAAGAAAGTCACCATCCAAATATAACATTCCACTTTGATTGGAAGAAACTTTCATTGTTCCAGTTTTGTATTTCTTTTTAGTTTTAATTTCAATTTTTTCTGGAATATTTTCCAGAATATCTGCTTTGCAAAAAATAAAATCATCTGTCAAACTGGAAGAATCCCAGGGAATTTGTTGATTATTTGTCTCATTTTTGACCGCAATTCTAACATTTTTAAAAACTTCTTCGATCTGCTGATTTGGTCTTTCTAATTCTTTTAGTAAATTTTTTGTATATGGACTGTGGTTGCCTTGCCCGTCCAGAGAAGTAGTTCCTGGCGCTGTTGAATAGGCGATGAAAGTTCCTTCGGTTTTTGCGGAGACCTGTGCCAAACCTTTGCTCATTGAACGAACTCTTCTATAGGGATTATCGCGGCAGGCATCAAGAATGATAATATTGATCCTTGCTTTTTCTAATTTCCTGAGATAGCGGTCAATTGCTACTCCCTCAAATTCTACATCTTCTTCTGATTGGATGTTGGAATTTAGAGGAATGAGATAATTGATCCCATTCAGTTGCACTCCGTGCCCGCTGTAATAAAGCAAAACAACATCATCATATTCAAGATATTCCGAAAAATTATTGATCACATTGATCATATTTTTGCGATTGAGTTCTGTTTCGATCGTCACGTAAAAATCCAATTTGCTCAATGTTTTGGCGATCGCTTTTGCATCGTTTACTGGATTTTGCAAAGGCTCTTGCTCATAGCTTTCGTTTCCGATCACAAGAGCTACCCTTTCTGTGAATCCTTCTGAACTGATCAAGATCAGTAAAATTAGAAAAACTATTTTTACCTTCATTTCTTCCACCTTCTTTAGTTTTTTAATTATTTTGCTGATTTTTTGTCAAATAAAATTTTGAAAATAGTCTTTTCTGTTGGAAAATGATCGTTGTTGTCTGATAGAATAAAAAATTGAGATGTGTAATGATTGCAATTTTTTTCTAATAAACAATTAGAAAATCCTTAAAATCATAGCATAGGCTGATTTCTGCTCCTATTTCAAGGAGAAAATTGCGACGAAACAAAAAATATTTTAGAAAATTGGATAAAGAGTTTTAGATAAAACATTTAGATTTTTGCTTCAGGGTTTCATTTATATTTGATCCATTTCAAAGCTTCTTTGAGAGATGGTTTTTTCCCATACATCAAGATGCCAACGCGATAAATTTTTGCGACAAATTTTATCAGAATGATGATCGAAAGTGCAAGAGTAAAAAGTGAGATGATCGCACCAGAAGGCAATATTGGATCCATCACAGCAATACGGGCAAACATCACGACCGGCGTGAAAAATGGAAATAATGATGCCCAGAAAGCAGAAGTTGTCTCAGGATTTTTGGCGACCGAGAACATGATAAAAAATCCCATCAAATTTAAGAAGACTATTGGCAAGAGGAATTGTTGTCCTTCATCATTTGTATTCACCATCGCACCGATAGCGGCAAAGAGACCAGCATACAAAAAAAATCCCATAAAAAAGAAAAGAATGAAGAAAATGAATATAACAGGTGAGAAATGTAAATTTTCCAGAATATTCATCAATTTTGGGATCTGGATGCCAGCTTTGGCAAAAAGTGGTGCACCAAAAATGCTTGTGCTATAGACAAATCCGCCGATCACGATCAGTTGTGTGATCCCCAAAAGACAGATTCCAAGCATCTTTCCCAACATTAGATCACGGGCATTGATCGAAGAGATTATCGTCTCCGTGATGCGCTGACTCTTTTCTTCGATCACACTACGCGTGACTGTTTGTCCCGAAGTCATAATGAAAAGCAAGAGCATATAGGAAAGCAGATAAGTGAGCAAAAAACTTGATGCACTGTGTTTACTCACTTCTCCTTTTTCTGTAACTTGATGACTTTCTAATTGGATCCAACCTTTTGCCATTTCTTGTCTGATCTCTTCGGCTGGAAAGCCTTTTTCTGACAATCGCAAATTGGCGATCACGCGGGAAAGACTGCGTTGCAGGTCATTTAATTCTTCAAAATCACTGACATTTCGAGCTGCATATTTAACTTTTTTAGTTGCGATCACATTTTTTGGGATAAATATATAGCCGTCGATCTCTTTATTTACGATCTGTTTTTGTAAAACAGAAAAAGTCCTTTCCGAGATTGGATCGGTAGTTTGGACCTGATGAAAAGCGAATTTTGGTTTGCCATTTTTTAATGTGTCAGGTAATAATTTTACGAAATCGGCATATACTTTTCCAGTCTGATCGATAACAGCATAATTTTTGGTGGAAGGAGCGAATAGCTGAGCAAAGATAAAAATTCCACCAAAAAGAAAAATTATGATCAAGGGGAAGAGTAGCGTGCCAATGATAAATCCTTTTGTTCTCACGCGGGTAACGTATTCACGCTGGATAACTGCGCCCAATTTACTCATAGATCACCTCAATTTTTTTCTGCAATTTCAATGAAAATATCATTCAAGGAAGGTTCAATGATCTCAAATTTTGAGACCTGAACTTGTGAGCAGACCTTTTTCAAAAACTCCTGAGGATCGATTTCTTTATTCAATTGTAATTCAACGTAATTGCCAAAATTATCAAAATTTTTAACTGCTGAATTTTGTAAAAATTTGTCGTCTCCAGAAAATTTTAATTGGATACGATTTTTTCCATAATTGTTTTTGATCGTTTTTAAATTTCCCGATAGCACATTTTTACCTTTGTTTATCATCAATATCTGTTCACAGAGCTTTTCTACGTTGTCCATCAGGTGCGTCGAAAAAATGATGGTCGTTCCTTTTTCTTTCAATTCCAACAAAATTTCTTTGATGAGCTTCGTATTCAATGGATCCAAACCCATAAATGGTTCGTCAAAGATCAGAATTTTTGGTTTGTGCAAAATTGTGCTGATGATCTGCAATTTTTGCTGCATTCCTTTGGAAAGCTCTTCTACTTTTTTATCTTTCCATTTTTTCAGATCAAGTCTTTCCAGCCAGTTATCGATCTCATTTTGTGCTGTTTTACGGGGCATCAATTTCAATTTTGCCAGAAACAATAGGACTTCATTCACCTTCATTTTCCGATAAATACCACGTTCTTCAGGCAGATAACCGATCAGATTGTTCGCTTTTTCTACATCAGAATTTTTCATTATGGATATTTTGCCTGAATCGGGTATGATAATATTCATGATCATCCTGATCGTGGTTGTTTTGCCAGCTCCATTTGGTCCTAATAAGCCAAATACTTTTCCTTCTTCGAGGGAAAATGAAAGCTCTTTGACCGCTTCAAAATCACCAAAATTCTTACTGATCGAATCTACTTCTAAAATATTCATTCGCACTCCCAAACATTTTGCGATCAATAAAAGTGATAAGCAAAAAAGTGAGCAATCTTTTTTTTGAACAAATTTGATTGTGATATTTTTTAATGATAAGATAATTAATCTGTAAATCAACTAAAATGTCTTTTAAGATAAAATAATTAAAAAAAAATTTTGAATATATAAAAAATATTAATATAATCCTTGACAATATTAATTAAAAATATTTTCAAAAACTGACATTAATATTCAGGAGGTTTATATGAATAGAAGACTGAAACAATGTCCCGTCTGCAATGCAACATTGGAAATAACAGGTTATCGTTGCAATTCTTGTGGAACGAGTATCCATGGCAATTTCTCGATCAGCGATTTTGCTGCTCTCAATCCTGCTCAACAAGAATTCGTGAAGGTGTTTATCTGTTGTGGTGGAAATATCAAAGAAGTAGAAAAGGAACTGAAAATTTCCTATCCCACAGTAAAAAACAAACTGGCTGAAGTGAAAGCGATCTTATGCGAAGCGACAGTCGCTTCAAACAAATTATCAGAAGATATTTTGGATATGATCGCTGCTGGCAAAATGAGCGTCCAAGAAGCTCTAGAAAAGATCAATAAGGAGAAGTGAAATGAAAGAATTTATTGGAAAACTATCATTTGAAACGCAAGAAAAATTAAAATTAGAATTTCTTTCCAAAAATTTTGGAGCGGAAATTATCGGTTGGGAAAATCCACAGACAGAAATTTCGTTGGAATTGACTCTCAAGAAAAATGACGCAACCGCCATTCAGATCGAAGATTGTCTTGATGTGAAATTTGATAAAGAATTAAATTCCCTGCATCTAAAAACTAACGAACGAGATGATGTTAATAAGCTGCGAATTTTAATCAAAACGCCAAAAGAAACCAGCGTGACTGCTGAATCTAAGAATGGTGGTTTCAAGATCAAAGATTTGATAGGAAAGCAGCAATTTGTTCTTAAAAATGGTTATATGAAAGCTGAAAATATTTTGGGAAATATACAAGCAAAATCTACTAACGGAGCGCTATCAATCCAAAATTCAGAGGGAGATTTAAAATTGGAATTGACGAATGGTGCCTCTAAGATCCACAAACAAGAAGGTGAGATTAAAGTATTTTCCCAAAATGGCCCGATTAAAATAGCAGACTCTTTTGGAAACCATTTTGCTTACAATAAAAATGGAAATATCAAAATTTTACGATCAAAATTCAGAGAAGCTGAAATTGAAAATTCTAATGGTGGGATCTTTTACGTTTTGGGAAATCAGGAAAAGGGAAAAATGAAAATTAAAAATAAAAGAGGAAAAGTTCAGCTGATGATTCCAGAAAAAATTCCCTATGATTTGGCGGCAAAGAATCGTCTTGGCAGACTTTATATGGGTTTGGATGGAGAATATCAAAGCAGTGAAAACGATTCTGTTCGTTCTATCCAAATGACAAAAGGAGCAGGCACTTTGCAGATTCAGATCGAGAATGAGCTGGGTAGTATAAATCTGGTGAAAGCTCATCAACACACCGAAAATATCGAGCTTCCTGATCTTGGAAAAATTCTGGAAAAAGTTCCCAATCTAACGGCAAAAAAGAAGATTATAGAAGGTTTGAAAAAAGTCCAAAAAAAAATGAATGACCTTGACCTATCCAATCTGATCGAATCCAGAATTGGTCAGGAAATTTCGCAAAACATCAAAGAAGTTGTAGATGATATTGACGATAATAAACAAAACGCCAATCAGCTCAGTAAACGAATCGTCAAAGCAGTAAAAGAAAAAATACAAGATCGTGCTTTGAACAAAGAAGAACAAGAAACTGTTGGTGAACGCAGTCGTATAAAGATTTTGCAGATGTTGAAGGATGGCAAGATCACAACTGAAGAAGCAGAAAAATTGCTCGATGCTTTGGAGAACTGATGCAAGAAGAACAAAAAAGGATCATTCAAATGGTGGCGGAAGGAAAGATCAGTGCAGAAGATGCTGCGAAACTGCTTGGTGCATTGCGAGAAAAACCCAGAAAAAAAGGTAGGAATTTCCATATTCTGATCACGGAGAGCGGAAAAAAGAATCCAAAACTCGATCTTTCTATTCCTGTGAAATTCGCAAAATTGGGCTTGAAATTCATTCCCAAAAATTCGAAATTAAATGCTCATTTGGGAAATACTGATTTCGATTTTTCCACGATCGATTGGCAAGAAATTTTGGAATTAGTAACAGCGGGTGAAGTTGGTGAATTATTTCACCTTGATGTGAAAGAAGAAAATAATGAACAACTGACGATTCGCATTTTTGTAGATTGATTTCAGCTTCTATATCAGGTTTAGTTCTTTGGATCAGAGAAGGTTAGTCTAAACCAAATACGTAGTCAATTTCACGAGTTGAATTGAGGATAATCAGTTTTGTTCATTTGCGATCAAAGTGGTAAAAATACAATGGCGCGCCTGAGAAGATTCGAACTCCTAACCCTCTGATCCGTAATCAGATGCTCTATCCAGTTGAGCCACAGGCGCGCACGTAAAAGACACTTCAAAATCCTGGTCTTTTCTGTCAAGATTTTCTAAACAGCTGACCATGAAAATTATGCTTTGCCAATATTTCAGATATCAAACTTGACATTGTTATCTCAAAAAATTTCTTACCAGCAAATTGAATTGAGGTAATCTATGAAGAAAAAGATACTGATAATCACTACTGGTGGAACAATTGCCATGAAATATAATAGTCCCTTCGGAGTGATTCCAGATGATGAATTTGCCAAACATTTGAAATCATTTCCCAAACTGGAAAAAATTGCTCAGATCGATGTTTTTGAATTTGCCAATATTCCCAGTCCTTTTATCACGCCAAACCGTATGTTCAAGCTGGCAAAAACCGTTGATGAAAAAATCTTAGATTATGATGGCGTCGTGATAACGCACGGAACTGACACGCTGGAAGAATCTGCTTATATGCTAGATCTTGTTTTGCAAACAAAGAAGCCAGTCGTTTTCACAGCAGCGATGCGTAGCAGCTCCGAGCTTGGTCTGGACGGACCCAGAAATATCGTGGGAGCTGTGCGCGTGGCAGGCGCTGACCGTTCAGCAGACCGTGGAGTTTTGATCGTTATGAATGATGAGATAGATTCGGCACGCGATGTTGTCAAAACAGATTCTGGAAAAACTGATGCCTTTGCCAGTCCATCTTTGGGATTGCTCGGAGTGATCGATCCTGATAAGATTATTTACTACCGCAGAGCAGAGACTCACGAGAAAATTTTTACACAAGAAATTGAAACAAATATTGATTTGATCAAATGTAATAGTGGTATGGATGGACGATTCATTGAAACCTCGATCAAGAAAAAAGCGAAAGCGATCGTTTTGGAAGCTTTTGGTCGTGGTAATATTCCAAAGACAATGGTGTCAGCTGTAGAAAAAGCACTTGCTGAAGATATTGTGGTCGTCGTGGTTTCACGAACTCACACAGGACGTGTTTTGCCAGAATATGGATACAAGGGCGGTGGCATGTATTTGCAGAAAAAAGGTGTGATTCTGGGTAGCGATCTAAAAGGTCCAAAAATGAGGATCAAGCTGATGATCCTGTTTGGTAAATACAAAAAATCGCAGAAAGTTCGCGATTATTTACTCTATGAAATAGAATCTGAAGGCTGATATGATAAAGATTTTGGAGATAATTGAGTATTATTTTGCTCATCACATAATTTTCAGTGCTGGGTTGTTGCTTGTTGCTGGTTACATTTTTGGTCAATTAGCAGAGAAGATAAAATTGCCCACCATTACAGGTTATATTCTGGCTGGTGTTTTGATCGGCAGTTCAGGACTCAAAATGATCCGTCATGAAAATATGGAGATTTTATATATTCTATCAGAAATAACGCTTTCATTCATTGCTGTGATCATCGGCGGTGAATTTTCTTTTTCGAAACTAAAAATTTACGGGAAAAATATTATGATCCTCACATTATCACAGATGCTCTTCACCTTTTTTCTGGTTTCTTTTGGTCTGATCATCATTGGATTCTCGCAGTATATTGGTTTCATTTTGGGAGCTATATCCGCAGCCACAGCACCAGCAGCAACTGTCGTGATCGTAGAAAAATTGAAAGCTCGAGGAAAATTTGTCGATTACCTTTATGGGATCGTAGCGCTGGACGATGCGGGAACGGTCATTCTTTTTTCAATTGCTTTCGCACTTTCTGGTTCGATGATCGCTCAGACCGATATGCATTTGTTTTCTTCGATCTTATCTGCTTTCAAAGAGATATTTGTCTCGATTCTTCTGGGAGCTGCTGGCGGCGCAATTATTCATCTTGCCACGATCAAGAAAAGAAACATCAATGAGATAAAAATAATTTCTCTCGGTGTGATCTTCATCGTCACTTCCATCACTATCAGTTTACATCTTTCTCCTTTGATCGCAAATATGACGCTCGGTATGGTCTTGATCAATCTAAATAAAAAAAACGCTCGAATTCTTTTTTCTTTCGAGCCGCTGACGCCACCTCTCTATGCAATATTTTTTGCAATTGCTGGTGCAGAATTGAATCTGAAAATTTTCCAAAATAAAACAATTCTGTTTGCTGGATTTATGTTTATTCTCTTGCGTTTCTTGGGAAAATATTTTGGGATATTTTTCTCATCTTCACTACTAAAATTGGAAAGCAACGTAAAAAAATATTTGGGATTGAGTCTGTTGCCGCAAGCTGGCGTTGCCATCGGCTTAGTTCTTTTCGTCCAGGGTTCACCTTTGGTGGCAGAAGCTGGTATTTCGATCAAAGCAGAGATATCTGAAATGACGAATATAATCTTGATGTCAGTTTTTTGTAACGAGATCCTTGGGCCACCCTTATCCAAATTTGCTGTCACAAAAAATCTATTGAGGAGGAAATAAATGGAGCTTTCCAACATTGTAAAATTGGAATGTTGCGAAGTTGACCTTCGAGCAAAAACGAAAACCGAAAGTTTGCATGAGATCGCAAAATTGCTCAAAAGAAGTAGAGAACTGCGAAATATTTCAGAAAACAAAGTTTTTGAAGCATTAGCCAAAAGAGAAGAAATGGGAAGCACCGGTTTCAGCGACGGAATTGCCATCCCGCATTGTCAATTACCCGATTTAAATAAATTTGTGATCTCGATCGCAATCAGTAAAAAAGGAATCGATTTTAGCGCTCTGGATAATAAAAGATCAAAAATATTTGTGACCATTATCGGACCAGAAGCAGATCGAAATACACATTTACAGTTATTGGCAACCGTTTCGCAGGTCCTCAAAGAAAAAAATCTGCGTCGAGAACTTTTGCAGGTGAAGACGAAGATCAATCTTTATGAGGAATTTTTGCGACATACAACGAGCGAAGATAGACAAGAGATCAGTAAAAAGGGAAAAGAAGTTTTGATGCTTCTATTTGTCAATGATCCTGATATTATGCAAGATATCACAGAAGTTTTCATTGAATATGGCATTCAAAATTCAATTATCTTTGATACGAATAATATGGAAAACTTGCTGTCCACTGTTCCCCTTTTTATGGGATTTTTTAATTTCACCAGCGAGAAAGAAGCACAGAGCAAGGTGATTATGTTGAAACTGGCGAAAGATCACATCAATGCCGTTATCAAAGGATTGGAAGATAGTTTTGGTGATCTGGAAACCTATTCCGGGATCAGCGTGATCGTCCTCGATATTTTCTTTGCCAAAGGAATTTAATATTATGAAATCTGATTTTGATAGACCAGTAAACAGAAAAAATACTGATTGCTTCAAATGGGATTATCTCAACGAAGTTTTTGGGAAAAATGATATTCTGCCAATGTGGGTGGCGGATATGGATTTTCCTGCTCCCGCAAAGGTTACCGAAATCTTGCAAACAAGAGCTTCACACGGCGTTTTTGGTTACACTATCACGCCAGATTCCTACTATGATTCGATCATTCTATGGTTGAAAAAAAGATTTGATTGGAAGATCAAAAAAAAGTGGATCATCAATACTCCAGGAATCGTTCCCGCCATCAATATCGCCATCCAGACGTTCACGAAAAAAAATGATCAGATTCTGGTGCAGACTCCTGTCTATTTTCCTTTTTTTCTATCGATCCAAAAAAATCAAAGAAAAATAGTGAATTCGCAATTGAAACTTATCGATGATCACTATCAAATGGATTTTCTTGATCTGGAAAAAAAATTTGCTAACGGTTTGAAAATGATGCTGCTTTGCAGTCCCCATAATCCTGTCAGCCGTGTCTGGAAAAAAACAGAGCTCGAAAAATTAGCTGATCTTTGTCTTAAATACAACGTTCTTTTGATCTCAGATGAGATCCATGCTGATATAGTATTTTCTGAATATGAACATTTTCCAGCAGCAAAAATTAGAAAATTAAAAGATCAGATCATCACAATGATGGCGCCGAGCAAAACCTTTAACATTGCTGGCCTTTCCACATCCTATCTGGTGATTGAAGCGGAAAATTTGCGGCGAATATTCCAAAATAGTCTGGAAAAACTTTGGTTGCTACACGGGAATATTTTTGGGATAGAAGCTCTGAAAGCTGCCTATTTTTTTGGCGAAGATTGGTTGGAAGAACTTCTTAATTATCTGGAAGAAAACTATTTATTTGTGAAAGATTTTCTGGAAAAACAACTTCCAGCCATCAAAGCAATCAAAATGGAAGGAACTTTTCTCTTATGGCTCGATTGCAGAAAATTGGGTCTGGAGCAAAAAGAACTCGTGAAACTATTCGTGGAAAAAGCAAAGTTGGGTTTGAGTAGCGGAAAAGATTTCGGAAGCGGGGGAGAGGGCTTTATGCGGATGAATATCGGCTGTCCACGCAGTTATCTCGCTGAAGCGATGCGACGTTTACAAAAAACGGTAAAAGAATTTAAGTCTGTTTTTGAATAACTAAATTTTTTTACAGTAGTTGGAAAAAAAATTAAGGAGAATCCAAAGCAAATGACGCGCGATGAAATTGAAATTGGTCTAAAGAGATTATTAAAGAAAGATGAGAATATTCTGGCCGCGTGGGAAGGCGGTTCTGCTGCTACTGGTTTTCAGGATGAATTGTCTGATCTTGACCTGATCTTGATCTCAAAAGATGATGCAGTCGAAATATCTTTCTCGAAAATCGAAAATTATTTACAAAAAATTGGAATAAGATCAAAATTCCGTCTGCCAGAACCGACGTGGCATGGACATTCGCAAGCCTTTTACTTTCTAAAAAACTCACCGAAATTCTATTATATTGATCTACTCATCGAAAAAGAAAGTGCAAAAAATCGTCTGACTGAAGCAGGTCGACACGGAAAAGCTAAAATCTGGTTTGATAAAAAGAACCTAATCGATCTGACGCCGACCTCTCGAAAAGAGATCGAAAAAAAGTGTCAGCATCAATTAAAAATCAGCAAGCAGATATTTCCAATCTATGAAAATGATGTTCTCAAATATATCAAACGGAAAAAATTCATCGATGCGATGGCGCTTTATCAAGGTCTGATCAGAAGATTAATGATCTTGCTGAATATTAAATATCGCCCTGAAAAATACGATTTTGGTTTGCGCTATCTTTATCGTGATTTTCCCCAACACGAAATTGTGTTAATAGAAACTCTTTTGCAGATAGAAAATTTGGAAGACTTGGAAAAGAAATTTGAAACAAGTGTGAAAAAATTTTGGGAACTGGCAACTGAGCTTTCCAATTAGTTGCCTGATAATAAACTTATCATGAAAGAAGTTGATCTATTCGAACCAGTAAAAAAATATTTGGAAGCAAATAATTATACCGTCCGTGCGGAAGTGAAAAACTGTGATATCACTGCTACCAAAAATGATGAATTGATCATTATTGAGCTGAAACTCAACATAAATATTTCTCTTCTGATTCAGGCTGCCGATCGTCAACGTATTACTGATGCGGTCTATGTGGCTGTTCCCAGAAAGATCATCAAAAATCGCAAAAGATGGAAAAAAACGTTGCATGTATTACGGAGACTGGAATTAGGTTTGTTATTGGTGGATATTGAAAGTAATATTAATCCTGTGGAAATTATTTTTCATCCCCTCAAATTTCAGCGAAAGAAAATTAAACAGCGAAAAAGAGTTATCATAAAAGAGATAGAAAATCGTTCAAAAAATTTGAATATTGGCGGATCAAATAAAAGAAAGATCATTACTGCTTATCGTGAAAATGCCATCCAGATCGCTGTCTATCTAAATGAATTAGGGGCAAAGGCTCCGAAAGTTTTGCGAAAATTTGGTTGTGGCAAGAAAACAACTTCGATCTTATACAATAATTTTTATGGCTGGTTTGCGCGAATTGAGCATGGAATTTATGACATTTCTGCCAAAGGAAAAAGGGAGTTGAAAAACTTTCCAGGATTATCCGAAAAATACGAAGCAATTTTAAAAAAAGCAAATCAAAGCAAAATTTGATGAATAATAAAATGGATAATAAGCGCACTGAATTTATTTTGAGGTATTTATGAAAAAATATATCGGAGCTTTAGATTTAGGGACGACAAGTGTTCGGTTTATTCTATTTGATCAAAAAGCGAATATCATCTCATCACATCAACAGGAACACAAACAAATTTTTCCACACGCAGGGTGGGTGGAACATGATCCACTTGAGATCTGGGAAAATACAAAAAAAGTTATGCGAAACGTTATTCAAGAAACTAAAAACGCTGAAAAAGAGATCGCCGCAATTGGTGTTACAAATCAGAGAGAAACCAGCGTAATCTGGAATAAAAAAACAGGAAAGCCCTATTATAATGCGATAGTCTGGCAAGATACGCGAACAGAAGAAATTTGCGAAAATTTGAAGAACAAAGAAAAATTGATCAGACAGAAAACGGGACTTCCTCTAACTACTTATTTTTCTGCTACAAAGATCAAGTGGATGCTGGAAAATGTGAAATCTCTCAGGAACGATGCAGAAATTGGTGAAGCGCTATTTGGAACTATCGATAGTTGGATAATCTGGAAAATGACAAAAGGTCATCATGTTACTGATGTAACCAACGCATCGCGGACAATGCTGATGAATTTGGAGACACTCGATTGGGATGAGGAACTCTTGCAGATCTTTGCAATTCCCAGAAAAATATTACCTCAAATTCATTCATCCTCCGAAATATTAGGACATTGCAAAAATCTTTTTAAAACCAAAATTCCCATAGCAGGAATTCTGGGTGACCAGCAAGCTGCGCTATTCGGTCAAACCTGTTTTGACAAAGGTGATGCCAAAAATACCTACGGCACTGGCTGTTTCCTGCTGATGAATACAGGAAATGATATCGTTCATTCACAAAATGGTTTATTGACCACAGTTGGTTATCAGATAAAAAATGAAAAACCTGTTTATGCACTCGAAGGATCTGTGGCAATTGCAGGTTCGCTGATACAATGGATTCGAGATAATTTGAAACTGATCGGAAATCCTGCAGAAATAGACTGTTTAGCAGAAGTTGTAGCAGATAACGGTGGAGTCTATTTTGTTCCTGCTTTCTCCGGTTTATTTGCACCTTATTGGAATGGAAAAGCGCGCGGAACGATTATTGGCATATCTCATTATACAAACAGAAATCACATTGCCAGGGCAGTTCTGGAAGCTACTGCTTTCCAAACTTGCGATGTGTTCAAAGCTATGCAGAAAGATTCCGGTTTAAAGATAACAAAGCTGAAAGCCGATGGCGGAATGACTGCCAGCGATTTCTTGATGCAATTCCAGGCGGATATCCTGAATGCTGAAGTTATCCTGCCGCTGATCACCGAAACTACCGCTCTTGGTGCTGCTTATGCTGCTGGGATCGCAGTTGGATTTTGGCAAAACATCGAAGAATTGCGACAGAACTGGAAAGAAAAGATTAGATGGCAATCCAGGATGAAAACTGAGAAGAGGAAAAAACTTTACAGCAAATGGAAAAAGGCAGTTAGACGTTCTTTAGATTGGATTGATTGATCTGATGATTTTGGAAAAAAATGAAAATGAAGAGTTAAAGAATGGATTATTCTCAATACCATAAATATTATCAAAGCATTTCAAAAAGTGAAATTGGCGTGCTCCTGATTCATGGGATCACATCTACTACTTCATCGATGAAACTTCTGGCAGAAAAGTTTGCTGAAGCTGGTTTTAACGTAGAACTTCCCCGTCTTTCTGGCCATGGCACAAAATGGCAGGATATGAATTCAGTAAAATATACTGATTGGATAGAAGATGCCGAAGAAGCTTTGAAAAAATTACAGAAACGCTGCTCTAAGATATTTGTATGTGGTCTTTCCATGGGTGGAGCCATTGCCTTGTACCTGGCAGCGAACTATCCGCAAATTAAGGGGATTATCCTGATCAACCATGCAATAAAATTTAACCATCCCAAGTTCTGGTTCATCCCGATCATAAAAAATCTCATTCCCTCGGTTCCAGCTATTGCTTCCGATATTAAAAAACCAGGCATAACAGAAATCGCCTACGAAAGAACTCCCACGCATGCTGTGCACGAATTATTGAAATTGTTAAAGAAAGTTCGTGGATATCTGCCATACATAAAACTTCCTGTCCTAATTTTTAAATCCACAGTAGATCACGTGGTCCCAAAAAATAATGCAAAATACACAATAAAGAACCTTGGTTCTAAGCAAAAGAAATTGATCTGGTTGCAGAATTCCTACCATGTGGCAACTCTGGATAATGACCAGGATAAAATTGTTCAAAAGAGCAGGGAATTTATCGATATTTTTGAATGATAAACTAAAAACTTTTATTGAAAAGGAGAAAATTAATATGCTAAACAAAACCGATCCTACCAAGACCTTAGCCTGGTTGAATTTGGAAGAACACTTTCAACGCATGAAAGATGTTCATATG
This sequence comes from Candidatus Cloacimonadota bacterium, assembly GCA_018400535.1. Classification (GTDB taxonomy): domain Bacteria; phylum Cloacimonadota; class Cloacimonadia; order Cloacimonadales; family TCS61; genus TCS61. Next base: position 19,520 of record JAGYMQ010000050.1, on the reverse strand, counting down.
AAAGATCTGTTCGCAAAAGATAAGAAACGTTTCGAGAAATTTTCGCTGATGTTCGAAAATATTTTAGTCGATTTTTCCAAAAATATAATCACGGAAGAAACACTGGAACTTCTTATCAAATTAACAGAAGAAGTGAATTTGAGAGATGCTATCAAAGCGATGTTCAGAGGAGAAAAGATTAACGAGACAGAAAATCGGGCCGTATTACACACAGCTCTGCGCAATCGCTCTGAAGAGGCAGTTTACGTGGATAAGCAAAATGTGATGCCACAGGTTCGAAAAGTTTTGGAGCAGATGAGGTTATTTTCCGAAAAAATTACCAGCGGTCAATGGAAAGGATTCACTGGTAAGGCGATCACTGACATCGTGAATATCGGCATCGGTGGTTCTGATCTGGGACCGCAAATGGTCGTTGAAGCGCTGCGACCATACAAAAAGATCAATATCACTCCGCATTTTATTTCCAATGTTGATGGCACACAGATCGTGGAAATTTTAAAAAAGCTGAATCCAGAGACTACTCTTTTTATGATCGCTTCCAAGAGTTTTACAACGCAGGAAACAATGACAAATGCTCATACAGCTCGTAATTGGTTTTTAGTTCATGCCAAAGAAGAAGCTCGTATCAAAAAGCATTTTGTGGCAATTTCAACGAACGAAAAAGCGGTCACCGAATTTGGAATTGATCCCGAAAATATGTTTGTTTTTTGGGATTGGGTTGGCGGGAGATATTCGCTCTGGAGTTCGATCGGGCTTTCCATTGCCTGTTCTATCGGATATGAAAATTTTGTCGAATTGTTAGAAGGTGCTTTTAAGATGGATCAACACTTTCGTAAAACCGATTTCCAGAAAAATATTCCTGTAATTCTTGCTCTGATCGGCGTTTGGTATAATAATTTTTTTGGTGCTGAAACAGAAGCCATCCTTCCTTATGATCAATATATGCATCGTTTTCCAGCCTATTTTCAGCAGGGAAATATGGAAAGTAATGGCAAAAATATCAGTCGTGATAGAAAAAAAATTAATTATCAAACTGGACCGATAATCTGGGGAGAACCGGGTACAAATGGTCAGCACGCTTTCTATCAGTTGATTCATCAAGGCACGAAATTGATACCTTGTGATTTTCTGGCACCCATTTGCACACAAAATCCGATCGGAGATCATCATCAAAAATTACTGGCGAATTTCTTTGCACAGACCGAAGCTTTGATGAAAGGAAAAACAGAAAAAGAAGTGCGAAAAGAATTGTTAAGCTCTGGCTTGGATGAAAAGCAGATCAAATTACTATTGCCTTTCAAGGTCTTTCCTGGCAACAAACCGACGAACTCTATTCTTTTCAAAAAACTCACTCCCCGCACGCTGGGTAGCCTGATCGCAATGTATGAACACAAGATCTTCACACAGGGCGTGATCTGGAATATTTTCAGCTTCGATCAATGGGGAGTTGAGCTGGGAAAACAGCTGGCAAAAAAGATCTTACAAGAATTAGCCGATAATAAAAAAGCCAGAAATCACGATGTTTCCACAAATGGACTGATCAACTATTTCAAGAAGATGAATGATCAAAATGAAAAAAAATCACGGCAGATCCTGAAAAAGATCGGTAATGAAAACAAATTTATTGCCTTTCCAGATCTCCCAGAAATTCAAATCGATATTCTGGAAATCTGCAAAGAAAAATTGCTTTCCAGTCAGCAGATAACTGATATTCTGGGAAAACATAATCGCTCTGGCAATCTGAAGCGCGCTCTGATCTCCTTGCGCAAGAAAAAATTATTGGCTTACACGATTCCCCAGAAACCGCATCATTCCAATCAAAAATATCGGATTACTTTGAAAGGAAAAGAAGTTCTCGCCTATTATTTCGAAAAACGCAAAAGTCTGCGCAACAAGATTCATATCATCAAAGGCGATATCACTCAGATGGAAGTCGATGCGATCGTGAATGCTGCGAATAATACGCTTATGGGCGGCGGTGGAGTCGATGGTGCGATCCATCGTGCTGCTGGCATCGAATTGCGTAAAGAATGCCGAAAACTGGGGCGTTGTGCTACCGGCGATGCTGTTATCACAAAAGGACATCTTTTGCCAGCAAAATATGTGATCCACACAGTCGGACCTATCTGGCATGGCGGCTCCAATCAAGAAGATGAGCTCTTGGCTTCCTGTTATCACAAAAGTTTCCAGATCGCCGAAAAAAATAATATCAAAACCATCGCTTTTCCAGCTATCAGCACTGGGATTTATCGCTTTCCACTGGAACGTGCAACTCACATCGCAATGCAAAAAATCAGAAGTTATCTAAAAGAAAATCCTATTCTGGAAAAGATCATTTTTGTCTGTTTTGATGACCGAACTTATCAAGTTTACAACAAAATTCTGGCTGAATATTTCAAATGAAACTCGTCAAAACTGAAGATGGTTCTCTGACCTTTTTCAGCGAAAAATATCAAGAACATTATCACTCTATTTCTGGAGCTCTGGAAGAAGCTTTTGAAAAGCACGTCAAGGCTCTGGGGATCAAAGATGGAATGAAGATCTTGGATTTCTGTTTTGGACTGGGCTATAATGCGATCGCTGCTACAAAAGGGCACAAAGAACTGGAGATATTCGGCCTGGAAAATGATCTTACTATAATCCAGAAAATGATAGATCTGGAAGTTCCTGATCTGCTTGAACCTGAATATGATAATTTTCGTTTGCTGTTTGAAAAAATGGAAATAACAGATGAAAATGATAACACGATAAAACTCTTAATTGGCGAGGCTTGGCAGAATTTAGGGCAATTCGAAGATGGATTTTTCGAGCGCGTATTTTTTGATCCTTTCTCACCAAAAAAACAACCTGAAATGTGGAGCAAAAAGATCTTTCACAAAATTTATCTAAAAATGAAAAATGGCGGAAAACTCAGCACTTATAGCTGTGCTAAAATGATTCGTGAAAATATGAAAGAAGTTGGATTTAAAGTTTTGGATGGTCCGCGGGTTGGCCGAAAAAGTCCGGCAACAATCGCCATAAAAAACAATAATACGCAAAATAAAAAGTAAATTTGCGTTTTAATACGCAAAATTAATAAAAAATTTGCGTATTCGATCGTCAAATTCTGTTTCACTTATTTAAAAAAAGGAATTGAAAAAGGAAAAAAATGTTATTCGATAGATTATTGGCAATTTTCATAATTGGTGGTGGTTTCCTTATCTGGAATGCAATTTTCAAAACTTACCCGCTGCGAAAGGAATATGATGAAAAACCGCTTCTGGTATGGCTGATTGGATTTTTTATAATCATTGTTCAGTTAGTTTATATCTATTTCCTATTTTCAGGATTATTGAAATATAGTGATACAATTCCATTTTTTTTCCTTGTCATCATATTTGCAATTATTGCTTTGATCTTTTTGATGTTGTGGAGAAAATATAAAAGATAATTTTGAGGAAAATATGTTAGAAAGAATTACAGATCCAGTTGAAACAGCAGAAGAAAAAGATTTTGATCGCAGTCTGCGTCCCAAAACCCTGGTCGATTTTGTCGGGCAGAAGAAGATCAAAGAGATCCTTGATATTTCCATTCAGGCGACCAAACTACGCAAAGAACCTCTCGACCACATTTTATTTTATGGTCCACCCGGTTTGGGCAAAACCACGCTGGCGCATATTATTGCCAATGAGTTAAATGTAGAGATCAAGGTTAGCGCTGGTCCCGTGATGGAAAAAGCTCCCGATCTGGCGGGAATTTTGACAAATCTCAATCGTAACGATGTTTTTTTTATCGATGAGATTCATCGTTTGAATCACGTGGTGGAAGAATATATGTATCCTGCTATTGAAGATTTTGAGATGGAGATCATCATTGATAGCGGTCCTTCGGCGCGTTCTCTGAAAATTGACATTGAACCATTTACCCTGATCGGTGCCACGACAAGAGCTGGTTTGCTCACTTCACCTTTGCGAGCTCGTTTTGGCCTGGTTCTCAGGCTGGATTATTATGATGTGAAGAGCATTGAAAAGATAGTTGAGCGTTCTGCTGATCTTTTGAAAATTCCTTTGGATCAAGCTGGAAAAAGTGAAATAGCGAGACGCAGCCGTGGCACGCCGCGCGTGGCAAATCGTCTTTTGCGTCGTGTGCGCGATTATGCCCAGATCAAAGGTGATGGCAAGATCACGAAAGAGATCGCACAAAAAGCACTCAAAATGCTGATGGTTGATGATGCTGGTTTAGATGAAATGGACAAAAGAATATTACAAACGATAATGGAAAATTACAGTGGTGGTCCTGTCGGATTGAAAACTCTGGCTGTTGCAGTCGGAGAAGATGCGGGAACTGTGGAAGAGATTTATGAACCTTATCTAATCCAACAAGGATTTTTGGATCGCACACCGCAAGGCAGAAAGGCAACTTTGAAAGCGTATAAACATTTTAATATCACGCCGAATCAAGAGCAGATAAGCGTTTTTGAAATTGTGGATGAGTAGATGTCAACCTGTCCATTTTGTTCTTCTGAATTGCAAGCGGAAAACAAAGGTAAAGGTATCTTTTATCAATGTCCGAGTTGTCATGCTGTTGAATATAATTTTTCTATGCTGAAAAGGTTAGGTTTCAAACGTAATCTATTCACAGATTTTTTGTTAAAAGCAAAGCATAATCAATCGAATTTCGCAGGTCTCTGTCTCAGTTGCAGACAATCTTTCCGAAAAGTAGAATATGAGTTAAATGATTATAAAACTGCTATTTATGTTTGCCCGACTTGTTTACTTTTCATAATAAAGTTAATTGATCTTCCCTTATTAAAAATTTCTAAAACACAGAAATCCGAAAGAGCTTATTCTGTTGCTACAGAAGGAATTATGAAAGAACTCGACGAAATAATTCTCGCCAATAAAAGGAAGTGGAAGCTATTTGATAGATCCACTAAAATTTCGAAAAGCAGATCAATTGGTTTTGTTTTATTCCTGATTGGTTTGATATCAATTTTTTCAAAAGCCATCGCAAATAATTATTTCCTTGCTTTCGCAGGTTCTCTCTTCGCTGTAATTTCTTTCATCATTTGTTTGGTTGCCGGCTTTTTTCTCATAATGGGTTGGAAAAACGTTGTTACTACATTAAAAAAATATTTCCATCGATGAGTTTTTTAAGTAACTTTCTCAAAAACAATTTCTTTGTATTAAGAAGAATTTCCACACTGAAATCTCTTTTCATCGGGATTTTTAAAAAATTCCATCCAATCAGCTGATTTGGAAAAATCATAAAGTAAAATTTATCAAGTCAGATTTTTTCATATTGGATATCAATGCTTCGTTATTCAGCTGTAACTAAAAAGAATTTTCTCTGATCACCAATATTGGTCAAAGTTATCTCACCATCATTTACCACAGTCGCTTTCAGATTCCAGTCTATTCCCGGAAAAATGCTTTCAGGATTTGTGGAAGAATAAATTTTGTAGATGAATCCTTCATTATCCCAAGTAATTCTGACGCTGTCAGCATCTTCGATGATATGAATATCAACATTTTCTGGCGGATTTAGTTGAGGATAAACAGAGCGAAAAGAATTCAATTTTCCATAACCATAACGTTTATTCGGTTCTGCGCCATAATTTCCAGTTTGAGTATCAGTATAAGCATAATCCGTCAAAAGAGTTCGAGCACTATCAGGTGAAATTGTTGGATTCTTTTCCAAAATAAGTGCAAGTGTTCCAGCTACGTGCGGTGCAGCACCACTTGTTCCTCCCAGAGAAGCATAACTCGTTGAAGAAGAATTAGTTGCTGTATATGCATAAGTAGGAGCAGAAATTTCCGGTTTTATCCTGCCATCAGAAGTGAATCCAGCGCTTGAACCGCTGTAAAGACTTCCACTCGTTTTATTGTGTCCTGCCACGCAAATGCAATCTTGCCCTGTTGCATAAATATTTAATGTCATATCAGAATTGTTGTAAGTATTGAAATGGCCGTCAATATGTTTATCATAACACCAGGCAGACCAATTTCCACCCTGATCATCATAAGTTGGATCGGGACATTGCAGCGAGACTTTCCAGATATCTCCAACAGAAATAATTCCTACTTCGTCGGTAACAACTACTTCAATGCTGGCATCATCATTAATCGAAATGTGTAAACGACCACTAATAGTATCGAACATTCCGTAACCTTCAGTAACGGTTGTGGTGCAGGAATCAGCATCAGGAGAGATCACAGTTACATTGAAATTATCGCCTTCCTTAAAATAAAATACAACATCTAAAAAATCATCAAAAGGGTCTGAACCTGTATCTTCATAGGAATTTATTTCAAAATAAATATCGTTGGTAGGATTTTCATAAGTTGTAGTTCCCAGAGCATGAACAGAAGAACTATAAAAATTTCCACCAGCAACTGCAGCCAATCTGCCGTTTGTGCAAAGGGAATCGATTGCAATCGAGACAGGATCAGTGCCATCGGGAAAATCGAGATAAGTTCCTCCGCTGAAGCTAATGACGATCGGTTTCTGCAATTCATCAGCTTTATCCTGAAAATAGGCTATTCCATCCAGAGTTCCTGCATCATCCCAAGTTTTGTGCACATAAATGATCTCTGCTGCGGGAGCAATCCCCATTTTTGGATTTCCAGTTCCGCTGGCAGATCCATCACCTGCAGTAATTCCAGTGCATTGCGTTCCATGATTTCCGCTGTTAATAACAGGTCCATTATCATTCATCAGATCATTTTTGTTATACTCGCTGCCATAATCAAAACCAGCTGGATGTGTTCCGCTATCATCTTGCTGATTCCAAATATACAAAACTCTTAGATCGTCTGAACTCCAGCTTGTTTCATGAAAATCTTCATGTTTCCAATTCAAAGGATAATAATCAAGAATTCCAATCAAAATTCCAGAGCCATCACTTCCTTCAGCTTGTGCTGCGTCAGCATTGCAGCCAGCAAAATTATCTCCGTTCATCAGATCGCTGGTAGATTCATCTAAGAGCGGTTCGTCAGGTTTATTGGGATAGATGGTGAATTGTTCGAAATTTTCTAATTTATCCAAATTTTTTGTTGGGATTTTGATCGTGGTGAAATCTCCAAATTGTGCTCCGATCTTGCAACCGATCTTTTTTAATTCTGTTTCATCGATCTCTCCTTTCAGGATCAAAGATATTTCGTCAGCTTGTCTATCTATTTTTGATTGAATATAAAAAGGCTGCTGTGATAAAACATCTGCCCATAGAAATGAGAAACAAAATAAAATCAAGACTATGATCTTTTTCATCAATACCTCCAATTTACTTGCAAAAATCAATTTCATTATTTTAATTGTCAAGAATTTCAAAGCGTTTCTTGAATAAAGAAAGAGAAGACTTGATAATTATTGACACGAAATTGCATTATTTTCCTTTTGCAATATCGGAGGTTTGATGCAGAAAGAAAGGATCAGGAACTTTTGCATAATAGCGCATATTGATCATGGCAAATCTACTCTGGCAGATCGCATGTTAGAATTAACTCACATCGTGGAAGCCGGGAAAAATATCGATCAAATTTTGGATGATATGGATTTGGAACGCGAGCGTGGTATCACCATCAAATCCCACGCAATTCGCATGGAATATGAATTACATAATAAAAAATATATCTTGAATCTGATCGACACGCCGGGACACGTGGATTTTTCTTATGAAGTTTCACGAAGTCTGGCATCTTGTGATGGAGCTTTATTATTGATCGATGCTTCGCAAGGGATCGAAGCTCAAACAATGAGTAACCTTTATCTGGCGCTGGAAAACGATCTGGAAATAATTCCCGTGATAAACAAAATCGATCTTCCCAAATCTGATGTGGAAGGAACGGAATTTGATATCAAAGAAAATATTGGAATTCCATCCGAACAGATCTTTCGTATCAGTGCAAAAACTGGTGAAGGTGTGGAAGAGATGTTGGCTGGAATGATCGATTTTATTCCTCCACCAAAAGGCGACATTCTCCAACCAGCCAAAGCGTTGATCTTCGATTCCTACTTTGATACTTATCGTGGCGTAATCGTGCTTGTGAGGATGTTTGAGGGAAAATTGGAAAAGGGAGATGATATCAAACTTTTTTCTAACAACAAAAAATATACGATCGAAGATATTGGTTATCTGGGTTTAAAGAAAGTTTCGACCAAAAAATTGACTGCTGGTGAAGTGGGCTATATTATTGCTAATATCAAAGAAGTGGCAGATGCACGGGTCGGTGATACGATCACAACCATCAAAAACGCTTGTGAAAAAGCTTTACCTGGTTTTGCTGAACCCAAGCCAATGGTCTATAGCGGTTTATTCCCTTTGGATAAAGATGATTACGCTAATCTGCGTGATAGTCTGGCAAAATTGAAATTGAATGATGCTGCTTTGACTTTTGAGCCAGAAAGTTCTTTAGCGCTCGGTTTTGGGTTTCGCTGCGGTTTTCTGGGAATGTTGCATCTGGAAATCGTCAAAGAAAGATTGCTTCGCGAATATGATGTTCCTATCATCACAACGACGCCCAGTGTTCGTTTCAATATCAATCGCGTAGATGGTTCAAAACAGATCGTCTATAATCCAGTCGATATGCCTGATCCATTGGAGATCGAGAGCATTGAAGAACCGATTATGGACGTGGAGATCATCGTGCCATCAGATTATCTGGGAAATATTTTACAGCTGGTTCAAGAACGCCGAGGAATCCAAAAAGATTTGCAATATATTGATGAGAAGCGCTTATCAGTGCATTATGAAATGCCTTTGATCGAGATCATTTTTGATTTTTATGACAAATTGAAATCTGTCAGTCGCGGCTATGCTTCGATGGATTATAATTTCAAAGAATATCGAATATCTGATGTGGTGAAAGTAGATATTCTGGTGAACAGCGAAAAAGTGGATGCGATGTCTTTTATCTGTCATGAAGATAAGGCATTTCGTTGGGGAAAAAGTGTTACGGAAAAATTGAAAGACGTGATCCCGAGACAAATGTATAAAGTTGCTTTGCAGGCAGCCATCGGCGGGAAAATCGTTGCTCGCAGCACTATCAGCGCACTGCGAAAAAATGTGACAGCCAAATGCTATGGCGGTGATATCACGCGAAAACGAAAATTATTGGAAAAGCAAAAGGAAGGGAAAAAAAGAATGAAGGAGATCGGTTCGGTCAATATTCCCCATGAAGCATTTTTGGAAGTATTGAAAGCAGACCGTGACTAGAAAAAAGGAGATAATATGAAATTCAAACCAATTTTGATAATTCTGATTGTGCTTATCTTGTTGATTATCTTAATTCAAAATACGAAAGTTGTTGATGTGCAATTATTATTCTGGAAGATCAGTATGTCCCGTGTTATTTTATTATTACTCACGTTTTTAGCTGGGATCATTACCGGGTTTATTGTTTCCAGTCTGTTCCGAAAATATCGGATCGAGAAGAAGTGATGGAATTTTAAAATAGGAAAAAACAATAGCCAACTGAAACTTTATCTCTAATATTTTATAGTTTCCAGATTTATTCCGGTTTCATTTGCGGGAACAGAATTACTTCTTTGATCGAAGTATTATTAGTAAATAGCATCACCAAACGATCGATACCTATTCCTAATCCGCCAGTTGGCGGCATGCCATATTCCAAGGCTTCCAGAAAATCTTCGTCCAGAACGTTTGCTTCCGCGTCACCCATTTCCCGCAATTTTACTTGCGCTTCCAGTCTTTTGCGTTGCTCAAGCGGATCATTTAACTCGGTGAAAGCATTACCATATTCATTGCCGTTGATGAAAACTTCAAATCGTTCAGTCAATTGCGGATCTTCGGGTTTTTCTTTTGCGAGAGGAGAAATTTCTTTGGGGAAATCAGTAACGAAAGTAGGTTGGATCAAAGTTGGCTCTACAAAATATTGGAAGATCTCTTCGATCAATTTTCCAGCACCAACCGTATCTTCTACTTCGATCTCATTATCCAGACAGAATTTTTTGATCTTTTCGAGATCGAAATCAGACGCATCAAATCCCGTCTCTGCCTTGATCAATTCTAACATAGAAGCACGTCGCCATGGTTTTTGGAAAGAGATAGTTTGCTCATGGAATTTTATCTCGTCAGCATCAAAAACTGCTTGTGAGAGATGCAAAACAAGATCTTCCACCAATTCCATAATATCATTATAATCTGCATAAGCTTGATATAGTTCCAGCATCGTGAATTCAGGATTGTGAGTGCGGTCCATTCCTTCATTGCGAAAAGTTTTAGCGATCTCATAAACTTTTTCCATTCCACCCACGATCAATCTTTTGAGATAAAGTTCCAAAGCTATACGCAAATAAAGATCGATATCAAGTGTATTGTGATGTGTGATAAAAGGACGTGCCTGCGCTCCACCATAGAGCGGTTGTAAAATTGGAGTTTCTACTTCTGTAAAATTTCTTTCCTTTAGAAAAATCCGGATTTCCTGCACGATCTTGCTTCTGATCTGGAAAGTTTTTTTCGATTCAGGATTCAATAGCAGATCGAGATAGCGCTTGCGATAACGAAGTTCGATGTCAGAAAATTCGTCAAAACGCTGTTTTTTACCGGCAACGATTTTTTCTTTCACCGTGGGGAGTGGCTTCAGACTTTTCCCGAGGATAGTAACTTTTTGAGCACGAACTGAAAATTCTCCTTTTTGTGTGCGGAAACAAACACCCTCGATCTGCACAAAATCTCCGAGATCAAATAATTTGAAAATTTCGTAATTTTCTGCACTAACTTCATCTTTTTTCACGAATATCTGGATGCGTCCGCTTTCGTCATTGATATTGCAAAAGCCAACTTTTCCTTGACGCCGCATAGCATCGAGCCGTCCCACGATCACGACTCTATTTTTTTCAGCAATGAATTTTTCCTGAGTTTTGTTCAATTCTGCAATATGATGACTACGTTGACACCGATTTGGATAGGCAGAGATTTCCATCGCCTGCAATTTTTTTAGTTTTTGCTTTTTTATTCCGATCAGCTGATTAATATTTTCCATATTTTCTCCATTCAAAAATTCTTAATACCGATTTTTTTTGGAAGCCAAGCTGTCAAGCTGCATATTTTTCAAAATCCGAAAATATGCTCCAACAGTATTTTCGTGCCGATAGCGATAAGAACTATTCCACCGATCAATTCAATTTTTCCTTCAAATAGTCTGCCAAAACGATCTCCCAGAAAAACGCCTAAAAATGAAAGAAAAAAAGTGACAAGGCCAATGATCAGAACGGGGGTGATGATCGTGATATTTAGAAAGGAAAAACTGAGACCAATTGCCAGCGCATCAATGCTTGTTGCAATCGCCAGGATAAAAAGAATATTTATTTTTCTTGGATCGCAGGTTGTCTCTGTTTTTTCCAAAACTGTTGATTCGTAGATCATTTTGCCACCGATGAAAGCGAGCAATCCGAAAGCCAGCCAATGATCGATTGCTGTGATGAAACGGCTGAATTGATGCCCGGCAAACCAACCTATCAACGGCATGATCGCCTGAAAAAAGCCAAAGAAAAAGGCAACTCGAAACGCAATCCGAAACTTAAATTTTTGGAGGGTAACTCCGCTGGCAATCGAGACAGCAAAAGCATCCATCGCTAAGCCTAAAGCGATCAGAATTATCTCAAACCAATTCATTTTATGACAAACTTCTGCAACAATTTGGAAATTTAGATTTCCTATTCAATTCGCAATTTGATCGCAACAGGACGGTGATCTGTGATATATTTGTAGCGAGCATCACCTTCGCCTTCCATAAATTCATCGATGACGATCGTCTTCACAAATTCAACTTCATCGAAAAGTTCATCTGAGATCAGAATGTGATCGATGTGTCCGCGATATTTCCAATAGGGATAGGACCAATCAGCGTTTTCATTTTGAGCAATTTCCCAATCTGCGAAGCGGAAATTCTTAGCATCTTCCAAAAAGATCTGAAAAACATTTTCCTTTTCTTCATCAATCAATTCATCATTCAAATCGCCCAACATGATCACATTTTCATCTGGATGATTTTCTGAAATATACGAATGCAATTTCTCGGAAGCAGTCTGGCGTCTTTTATTGTTCTTTTCGCCTGGCATCGCTTTAAAATGATTGTTGATGATAACGAATTTTTCCTCGCCAAACTGAAATTCCATCAGCAATGGAAAGCGTGGAAACGAATATTCATCTTTGACAAATAGCTCCTTGATAGTATGCACCCGGATCGTATCAGATTTATAGAGATAAGCCAGATTGGTTTCCCATTCATCGGAATTAGCACGAAAACCACTCCAATTATTTTTATCCAGCAGATTTAACTGTGCGACCAGCGAAAAGAAAGCAGAATCGCTATTGATCTCTTGCAATGCGATCAGATCAGGATCGACGGAATTGATGATGTTTGCAGTGTAAGAAATTGTTGCTTCGTGCTTTGGAAAGCGTTGAATATTCCAGCTCATCACTTCCAGCGTTTCTTCTGTGCCAAAAAATAATTTTTCATATTGGATTTTGGGCAGTTCTTCAGCAAAACAGATACAACTGAAGAAAAGAAAGATAATAATTTTTTTCATAATCACTCCATATTTTTTATATTAAGAAAGACTTTTGCATAATTACACTGCTTTGTTTGTGAACAAGATACAAGAAGATCAAGAAATAAAAGCACCAGATTCTTTGTGAGTAAAGAAGAAAGATTCCTCAGAATGACCTTCTTTTTTATCAGGCAGAACTCATTTTATTCAAAAGATAATTTCAATCCAACCGGGCGATGATCAGAAATAAGGTCATCATATTCCTGCCAGCTCTCGAAAAATTTATCGAGCTTGATGGTCAGCACCAAAGCATCTTGCTGATCAAATGCGTCAAAGAGTTCATTTGTGATAAGAATATGATCTAAATGACTAGGCCAGGAAGGATACGACCATTCAGTGCTGGGATTTTCGGCGATTTCAAGATCAGCAAAATAGTAATTCTCCTCATCGTTCAGAAAAGGTGAAAAAACATTGTTTTCCATTTCATCGGTCAATTCATCATTGAGATCACCGACGAGAATTACATTTTCATTGTCTAAACTATCATCAATGAAAGCTTTTAAGAGATTTGCTGCGTCAAATCTTCGCGTCTCATCATCCCACGAATCATTCAGATCGAGAATTCCATCACCACCCGATTTTAAATGATTATTGATCAGATAGATCCTTTCATTTTCATAATCTGCTTCGATCAAAAGCGGTGGACGTGGAAAAGGTCGGCGATATTGATAGGAAGAATAAATATTGGAAATTTCCACGTTGGAAAGAACTGTTTCTTTGTAGATCAGCGCAAGATTGATCTCGTAGGAGGCTGTAGAATCTCTAAAACCATTCCAGATATTGCTTGGATCATAGTAATTCAATTCAGCTATCAGTTCTACAAAAAAGCTGGCACTTTCGATTTCCTGTAAGCAGACAATATCGGCATCCATCATTAAGATAAAATCTTTGACTAGAAAAACAGTTGTTTCTTGTTCTTTAGGAAAATATTGGATATTCCAGGTGATCACATCAAAAGTAGAATCAGTTCCAAATTCGAGATTTACATTATATTGGATTTGCGTTTCATTGCTCCAGTCGGAAGAAAAATCTGAGAAAAGTGCTTTGATACGATAGGTGTAATTTGATCCAAAAGAAACGTCAAAATCTTCGCAATATTCCAGATTGGAAGGAATGGTATCCAAAACGAAAAATTCAGCTTCTCCGATTTTCTTCTGCAGTTCGAATCCAATTTCTGCATTACTATTGTCTGTCCAGCGCAATTTGATCCTTGTTCCTGAAATAGCTGCTGTCAGTTCAGAAGGCTTGTCATAAGATTGCGTAGGAGTAGTAGAAGTGCCGCAACTTGCGATCAGTAAAGGTAAGATCAACAGGAGCAATTTTTTCATTTTTCCAATTCTTTGATCAATTCTTTTGCATGCCACAGATCTTTCACAATATAATCAGGCCGTTTTTCCCAATTTTTTCTATCTTCCAAAAACTCTTTTTTTCCTAAACCCGATAAAACTAAAATGCTTGTCATTCCGGCATTTTTGCCAAATTCCACATCACTGTAGCGATCTCCGATCATAAAAGAATTTTTGGTCTTGAAACAAAAATCACGTTTTGCTTTTTTGAACATACCCAAACCTGGTTTGCGGTCTTCGTGAGAAACAGCAAAAGGATCAACAATTCCATCTTGATGATAGGGAGAATAATAAACCGCATCAATGTGAGCAGCATCTTTTGCCAATTCAGCAAGCATTTTCTCATGTAATAATTTGACTGCATTTTCGTCATAATAGCCGCGCGCAATTCCAGATTGATTTGTGACGATAAAAACGAAAAAACCAAGTTGTTTTAACTCCGCGATAGCTTTTCCAGCAAAAGGAAAAAGGTGGAAATCTTTTGGATCGCTGATGTATCCGTGATCATCAGAATTTAACGTGCCATCACGATCCAGAAAAACAGCTCGCGAAAAATTGCTTTTATTCGAAATATTTTTTACATTTTCTTTATTCATATTTTTTTACCTTTTATGATCGGAAGTCCTGAATTTTAGCGCATCGGGTAATTTAATGTTAAATAACTGGAAGCGATAATTCCAATAATCACCTTGTTTTGTGTAACGGAAAAAGACTTTCCAACAATGCAGTTCTCTCGTGATCGTGAAGCTGTGTGAAACCATTTCATCTTCTTTCAGATCGATGTAATTATCGTAGGCTATCGTCCAATTTCTGGTGATCTTTGCCGAAATATTAGTGCGCACAGAACTGGAATAATCATTGTCTTCATATTGCGTTTTGTTCACACGATAGGAATGCGAGAATCCGATCGCCCAATTTTTTTTTTCTTGCTCCAATTCGTCCAGCTGCGCCAGGCTGGTGATCAGACCTTCTTGCTCGATCGAAAGTGTGTCCGCTGAAAAAAAATTTCCCGTCACAAATTTATTTTTTGGATGTGGAAAATAATCGACGTATCCAGCTTTTCCAGAAAAATTCAGTCCTGAATTCAAATTAAAGTTCCAATTATCGATTGCCAGATCCCAATTTTGATAATTCCAATCTTGTATTTTCAGTTCGTAGGTTTTTTGAGTCAGATCAAAAGACGGTGTGAAAAAAATATCCATTACTTTATATTGGAATTTTTTCGGTCGCAGATCAATATTGTGGTTAATATCGCTATAGCCTTTTTCCTTTTCCATATCGTAGGAAATGCGAGAAGTGATCTTGAAAAAATCATTGATCTTTCGTTCCTTTTGATCTTTCGTTTTGCGTAGTTTCAGCTGCCATTTATTTTCCAGAGAAAAGCTGATATTCCGCTGTTTATCCGAACTGCTCAAATTAATACCACCAAAACTATAAAATTTTTCATTTTCGCTGTAATCAGGGCGATAGGTAAAATTCAAGGATGGCGTAATTATGTGACGAATTGCTTGAAGATAGGGAGTGCGCAATTTCCGCAAACCATAAAGATTGAAATTCAGAGAAGAATTTGTGTAATAATCCATTCCGCGCACTAATTTATGTTCGTTTTTATCACGATCAAACCAAGCTTCATTTGCTGTGATCGATTGGGATAGATTCAACCAACCTTTGAATTTGTAGGAATAGCGTAAACCTCCAGAATGCTTGATCCCAGCATTATGTTGTGTCAGATATTGATCAGAACTGTCTTTTTTTGTCTGATAGATCACTTCTTCGAAAGTGGCATCAGGATCATTGATATCACCAGTATGAACGGCTCTGAAACTATAGGAATAGGAAAAATTTTTCCACCAGGCTTCTTCGGGAATTTCGTCATCTTCAGCAACGAATAATTCGTAAATTGGTTTGGAAGGAAGCGAAAAAGAAGCGTTGGGCAGAGTGATATCTTTAGTTTCATTTTTCAGATCATCAACATATTTTGCGGAAACATTTAAATTTCTTCCGAAAAGAGGTCTTTGGTAGGAAAGCGACGAAGTAATGCGTTCTGCCAGTCTTTCATCAATATCTTCGTTTCCTTCCCAGATCTCTTTGCTGCTGACGAAATTCAGGTTGGCATCAAAGGTCGTATTATTGCCAAGATCGTGATGGTGTCTGCTACGAATGTTCCATTCATATCTTGCTCTTTGTGGATCTATGATATTTTTCTGGAGAGTTGCGTTGAAGTCGCCATTCAAAATATAGCGTTTAATGTAGTCAGAAGAGAAGGTTGCTTGCCAACCGGTTTTTTCATAATAATTTAAAGCAAGGATCACATCAGCATAATCTTTATATGCATAATAGACAGCGATATTTTCCAAATATTTACCATTGGTTTCATTCCAACCGGGAGAAGGAACGAGAATGCCAGATTGTCTGCCACGTTTGATTGTGAAAGTTCCGAAGGGTAGAGCCATCACGGGGAAATGATTGACATAAAAAATGATCGGTTTCGCCACGATCTTGTCGTCTTTGTATAGACGTAAAATTCGTGATTTGATATAAAAATGGGGATGAAGCGCATCGCAGGTCGTGAATTTTCCATTATCCACATCAAAAGTTTCTTTGGCGATCTTGCGGATCTCATCGCCATAATAATAACCTTTATCAAACTCGCTCGCACCCATTCTGACAATACCCCATTCTGTTTCCAGATCAAAATCGATGTCCTGACCCAGCATATTTTGATCTTTATCTTTTAGAAAAGCCTGTCCTTTTGCTTTTGCTTGTTCATTTTTCAGATCGATGATGATCGAATCTGCGGTGATCCGTGACGCATGATACTGTAATTCAGCATTACGAGAAAGGATAATCTTTTCTTGTTGCACAGCATAACGAATGCTATCGGCGGTATAACTGACGGAATCAATTTCCAGCGAATCTAGTGGTAAATTCAGACTATCGGTCAATAGAGAATCCTGTTCTGCGCTATCATTTGTTTTTTCTTCACCAGAAATAGAAGTGCTGAGAAGAAAGCAAAAGAGCGCTAGAATAGGGAAGAATAGCGTTTTCTGAAAATGAATGACCGATTTTTTCATAGCTGGCATTTTTTGAAAAAGACTTTTTGTGTCAAGTTTGGGCTTGAAAGCTGGATCAATAAAAAACAAATTACAAAAATACTTGACATCAGAAAATCAAAAAAGTAAAAGGCAAACAAAAAAAATAATGTATAGGGTGGTATTGGTAATGAAGAGAACAACGAAGGAAATTCGTTATGAATTCTGCTGAAGTTAATGTTCTGCAATTGCTTGTGGATAGCTATAACCACATTGTCAGGATTGCAGTAAATGAATTGAATGAGCAACAGGATTTCATTCATTTCAAATTATGTCGGAAAAGCATTCCAGTAGATAAAGAAAAAGCACCTCAAATCAGTGATTTTTATCGAAATGTAGTCTTTCCTTACAAAGAAAAGAATGAACTGACAAACTTGATTATAGTCAAGGATTTCGCCATTCTGACGAATGATCGCGAAAAAAGCGTCAATACTCATTTCACACATAAATTCAAATCTGGCTTTGTCACTCTGAAGGAAGATTCCACGATATCATATTTGAAATATGACCTTCTGAAACAAGCAACGCAGATCGTTATCAAAAAATATCTGCAACATAAATCGGAAGGCTGCTTTTTTGATAATAAAACTGATCTTTCCAATACGTCTTTGTGCGATTATTGCGAATCCCAATTGTTGATTCTGGGTGTGAACAATAAGACGATCTCGAATCTGGAAAGACTTTTAGAATCGATAAAAAAGACAAGCCTCGGCATCACGCGAGCAAATCTTTTTGCCGTTATCATAATGGACATTGTGGGCTATTCCAAATATTCCGATGCCAAACAAAAAGAGATGATAGTTCAGCTGCAGAAATCAATTTTTTCCAACGAGATGATCAGAAAAAATCTCGGCGATATCGTCTTTTTGCCAACTGGTGATGGTTGTGCGATCGCATTGGGAGAATCAATTTATCGTGATTCGGTAAAAATTTGTGCAAATTTGCAGATGACGATCAAAGACTGTGCTCTTCAGGTGCGCTATGGCATGAATTTTGGTTCGATCTTTCGCTATCGCGATTTAAACAACAACATCAATATTGCAGGAAGTGGTATCAATATGGCAGCACGTGTAATGAACGTGGGTGATGCCAATCACATCATTGCAAATCGGTCGATGTTTGACAGCTTGGGAAATTTGGATGAATGGCATCGTTCAGTATTTCATCAGATGGGTTCTGTGGAAGTGAAACACGGTGTTCAATTAGAAATTTTTAATATCTATTCGGAAGAAGAAGGATTTGGCAATAAGAAAATTCCAGAAAAACTCGAAAGGAGTCGGTCAAATGATTGATAATGATGACAATTCGATTGATGTTACTGGTGAATCCATCTTAGGTTTTGATATCAATACTTCCAAAAAGCGATATAAGAAACGTGTGAAAATTGGCGAAGGCGGGCAGGCTACAGTTTATAAAGTTTTTGATACGCATGTGAATATGAATAAGGCGATGAAATTCATTCATTCTCAATTCAGTGCCAACAAAGAATTCGTTAAGAAATATAAGAGTGAAGTTCAGATCACCAGCCAGTTGAATTATCAAAATATCGTGAAGATATATGAGGCTGATATTGAGGATGATCAACTTTTTATCGTGATGGATTATATCGATGGCACCAAGCTTTCTGAGAAAAAAAAGCTGCCTCATTCCATTGTCGCCCTGATCGGTAGCAGAGTTACAGATGCGCTAAATTATGCTCATAATGCAAAAATTTCTCTGGATGAACACACGCATATTCGTGGCGTGATCCACGGTGATATCAAACCAGATAATCTGATGATCAATCAAGATGGCGAAGTGATGATCCTTGATTTTGGACTGGCAAAGGCAAAAACCTTTATCAATGATAAATCTTCAGGAAAGATATTCGGAACTTTCGCCTACGCGCCACCTGAACAATTTGACAATGAAAAAACCGATGAAAGAAGTGATATTTATTCGTTAGGAGTGACGCTTTATAGATTATTGACTGGAGAAAGTGGTTTTGATCATGAGACAGAAATTTCCATCATCAAAAAGAAAATGAAAAATTATAGCGACATCATCGATAAAGAAAAAATCGATCCAGAATTTTTTAAGATCATTGCCAAAGCTACTGCGCAGAATAGAGAATTCCGTTACGATTCAGCACTGGATATGAAGAAAGATCTGGATAAATTTATCGAAACACGCTTCGAAACCAGAAATGCCAGCCCCAAAAATCTGTTGGGTGCTTACTTTAATTTCCACGTAGAACCTCAAGTGAAAAAAATTGAATTACCTGATCCAATTCCAGTGAACGAAATAAAAAAAGAATCAGAACCTGAAGATGAACCAGTTATTCCACCAGATAAACCGAAACCAGCTCCCAAAAAAGAAAAAAGCGAACCACAATATGTCCCACCCAGCTCAGGAAAATTCAGCAGATATTTCAAATATATTATAATTCTGCTCATTCTCGGAGCTCTTGTATTTGCTGGCCTGAAATATGGGAAAAATATCTTCAACAGGACTTTCAAAATATCCCATCACCAATTAAGTCTAATATCGT
>JAGYMQ010000049.1 GCA_018400535.1 Candidatus Cloacimonadota bacterium | reverse complement strand
CTTTCCTGTCGCTACGGCGGGAGAGCATTTTTTTTTGGGGAAAAAACTTTTTTTAGGCGATAAAGCATTTAGGAGGAATTATGAAGAAAGTTTTATTTTGTATTTTATTATGTTTATTTACTGTTTTGATGTTTGCGGATATGCAGTGGCAAGTACTGCATAATGAATATGCCAAGAAAATGTTCGTAGATGAATTAGGAAATTTTATTCAATCAATCAAATTGGGGTTACAAAGAGTACAGATCAGGGGCAAACCTGGGTTCCAACTGCTTATGATCCACCGCCAAGAGATGGTCATAATACTACCGGTGGAGTGGTTGTAATTGATGACGGAATTTTTGTGGGTTCATTAGATAATGGCGTATGGAAATCAACTGATCATGGAGACAGTTGGGTTAATACTTTCGGAACTGGTTATGGCACCGGTTCAAGAAGAATGATTACTGCGGGAGATACTGCAGTTATGTCTTATGCTGGCTTCCTACGGGGAATATATAAGTGGAATATTTCTAATCAGACATGGGAGCAAAAATTTACTCTTCCTAATGATTTCTATGATTTTGTGAAATTACCAAATAATGATATACTAGCAACTGCCAATGTACCCCATCATATAGGAGGAATTTATAAATCAACAGATAATGGAGAAAACTGGTCATCAATTTTACAGACAGAAAATTACGATAATCCTTCATTGATTGATTCTTATAATGGAGTTATTTATTATTTTAACGGTAATAATGAGTTTTGGGAAAGTGATGACTTTGGATTAAATTGGTCTCTTGTAACAACACTTTCGCAAGTAAGCACAGCCAGTAAAAACGATATGATAATTACTCCTGATAGTAAAATTTATGTATCTTTTATTCACGACAACGGAATCTTGTATTCAGAAGATCTAGGTTTAACCTGGAATTTTTTAAATACTGGTCTTCCAGATTTAAATGTTGTTGATTTTACTTATTATAATGATAAGTTGTATGTTGCCACATATGGTGGTTTATGTGTTTTAGAAGATTTACCAATTATTGCAAATTTCTCAGCAGATGTCACTTCTGGTCAAGCTCCATTAGAAGTGAATTTTACGGATAGTTCAACTCCCGCAGATTCAATATTTTCTTGGGAATGGGATTTCCAGAATGATGGAATAATCGATTCATACGTTCAAAATCCTACATACACATATCAAGATACGGGTAGTTACTCGGTTTCTCTTAACGTTACAGATATTAATGATTCTACGGATATAGAAATCAAGGTTAATTATGTTCAAGTATATAATAGTAATGTCGTAAGTGACATTGACGGTAACGTGTATCAAACTGTACAGATTGGTGACCGACTTTGGATGGCAGAAAACCTGAAAGTTACCCACTACCGCAACGGTGATCCAATACCCAAAGTGACAAATGATAGCCAATGGACAGGACTTTCAAGTGGTGCTTATTGTTATTATGATAACGATCCAGATAATGCTGATATTTATGGTGCGCTTTACAACTGGTTTGCTGTGGACGACAGCAGAAGTATCGCACCAGAAGGTTGGCATGTTCCAACTGATGAAGAAATTAAACAATTAGAAATGGAATTAGGAATGAGTCAGAGTCAGGCAAATTCAAGGGGATTTCGTGGAACAAATGAAGGTAGCAAACTTGCTGGAGGTTATAATTTATGGCAAGATGATGTTTTGCGAAATAATCCTGAATTTGATACAAGTGGTTTCAGTTTTTTTCCGGGTGGATACCGGAGTAATGATGGACCTTTTAACGATATGAGTATTTCAGGTAACCTATGGTCTTCTACTGCAAACACTCCTTCATGTGCTTGGAATCGGATATTATTTTATAATACAACCACAGTGAACCGAAACTACCAATTTAACTATGTCTATACGAAAAAAAATGGGCTCTCAATTCGTTGTGTTAGAGATGCTCCGGTAATACCTTTTTCAGCTAACTTTACAGCCGACACAACCTCAGGTTACGTCCCCTTAACAGTAAATTTCACAGATCAATCAATACCACCTGATTCAATAGTTTACTGGCAGTGGGATTTTCAGAATGATGGGATTATTGATTTCTATGAACAAAATCCCTCATACACGTACACGACAGAAGATTCTTTTTCAGTAAAACTAATTGTGGAAACCACTACTGAAGCTGATACATTGATTAAAGAAAATTATATATCAGCTACCTATGGACCTCCGCAAAATCTTACCGCAACTGCTTCAACTGGAGATATAACCTTAGCCTGGAATCAATCTTATGATCCTGATATATTGCTTTATAAGATCTATCGTGATACAATAGCTAATCCTACAACACAGATAAATTCTATCATTCACCCGGATACTACCTATCTCGATACAAATGTTGCTGACAACACAACATATTACTATCGTTTGAAGGGCTATAACTACACAGGAGAAGAAACAGATTTTTCCAATGAAGTTTCTGCTCAATTAGCACCGCAGATGAGTGTTGATGTTAGCTCGTTTGATTATACAGTAAATACATCTTCAGAAAATACTATTGTCGATTCATTTGTTATAGATAATTCGGGTGGTGGCCAATTAAATTATAGTATTGCAGGGAGTGATACCTTGGAAATTATGGATTTTGGAACTTGTTTGGAATTTGATGGTGTAAATGATTATGCTGATATTGGAATTGATGATATTCTAAATCCAAGTTCAGAAATTAGTATATCTGCCTGGGTCTATGTTACTGGCAATACAAATCAAAATAGAATGTTTGTAGCTAAAGGTGATGATTATGAACAATATGCATTTTCTGTATCAACTTCGAATAAATTCAGACCACACATTAGAGCAAATGGATGGCATTATTATGATGGAAATACAACCATATTAGAAAATACATGGTATCATGTAGTAGAAACTTATAACGGCGTGGACATGAAATTATATGTGGATGGTGTAATTGACGGAACATGGAATATTAATAACCCTATAAGTTATTCTGCAACTGATGGAAACTTGTTTATTGGTAATATGAGAGGTAAAAATTATTATTTTAAGGGTGAAATTGATGATGTATCAATTTATGATATTGCATTAACTCAATCACAAGTTACTTCATTATACAACGATACTTTGCCAACAACTATATCTGGTCTTATCGGTTACTGGAACTTTGATGAAGGTACAGGAGCAATAGCTCATGATTCAACAATTAATGGGAATGATGGAACTTTAACCAATATGAATCTTACCACTTGTTGGGTAGAATCAACAATACCTACAATACCAGGTTCCATTCTTTCGTTCGATCCATCATCAGGAATTTTAGATGGAGGAAGCAGATTAAACCAAAACGTAATAATGACAGTGGATGTAGAAGATATTGTGGATGGAATTTATAATACTTCGGCAGACATTACACACAATGATCCCAATGTAATTAATCCCTTCATCATACCCGTAACTATTACTGTTGATAGAGCTGTTCCAGATCAGGTAACAGGTTTATACTCTACTGTTACAATGACGGATATAACATTGCACTGGGATGCAAATACAGCAGTTGATCTATTCAAATATAATATCTATCGTAACACCGATCCAGAAGAACCTACTCTAATCGACACAGTTGATTCCATTACAACAACTTACATAGACGATAATATACCGAACGAAGAAGATTCCTATTATTATTGGGTATCTGCTGCAGACGAAAATGGTAACGAAGGAACACTTTCCGATTCCATCCTGTCTTATCTGGATATCCCAGACCAGGTGCAGAATTTTTCCATTGATCTTGTGGGAAGCGATGCGGTTCTCAGCTGGGATGATGTAACTCAAACAGTATATGGAAATCCCATTCAAGATCTTACGGGTTATATAATTTATTTTACAGAGAAAATATATAATGCCGATACACTTTTCTCATATCATGCATTTACCACAGATACTACTTATACTCACCAATATGCAGCTACCTTTGCTGATGTGATGTTCTATAGAGTTACAGCTTATGTAGGTGATCTTGATCTTCTTGATCTTGTAATAGCTCGTCAGCCAAATTTCAAATTGGGAGAATTGGAGAAATATATCGATGAGGAAAGGGAAAATGGAAAGTTAAGAGGGAAAGGTGAGAGGTGAAAAGGGAAAGGTTGAAAAGTTGAAAGTTGAAGTTGAAGGTTAAAAGTTGAAAGTTGAATGAAAGAAATCCTTTGCAGTTCCCTTTTGGTAAAAGGGAAACTTAGAGAAGCAAGGAGAGTGGGGAGATAGGAGATAGGAATCAATGAAAAATGTAAAATGAAAAATGAAAAATTAAGAGGGAAAAAGAAAAAAGGGAAAGAAAAGTTGAAAGTTGAATGAAAGAAATCCTTTGACTTGCTGAGCAATGTATTTTGTAATCCTGAGCTTTTTACCAACACCTAAAACCCAAAACCCCAACACCCAACAACCAAAACCCAAAATCCCATTTACTTTGTCATCCTGAGCGGAGTCGAAGGAAGAAGGCCCGGCGAGGCGCCCGGGACCTGGGCCGGACGCCCCATCGGCCAGGCGCCCGCACCCAACCCCGGGCTCAAACAGGCGATGATCCA
>JAGYMQ010000048.1 GCA_018400535.1 Candidatus Cloacimonadota bacterium | reverse complement strand
TCATGATGAACAATGCAGGTGGCGCTTGGGATAATGCCAAAAAATATGTTGAGACAGGAAAGTTTGGTGGAACAGGTTCAGATTATCACAAAGCAACAGTTGTGGGAGATACGGTCGGAGATCCATTTAAAGATACTTCTGGTCCTTCCATCAACATTTTGATCAAGTTAATGAATATGGTTTCAATCGTTTTTGCCGGTTTCATAGTTGCCTATTCTCCAAAAATTCAATCACTTTATATCAAGGAGAACAAGGAAATTATCGAGCAAAAACAAGAAACTTCGGGAGAAATCTTTGAAGTAGATAAAGAATAGCAAACAACTTATCTGAAAGAACGAAACACCATCTCGTTTTATTATGAAAAAAATATTTTTTCTCTCTTTTATTATTCTCTTTTCTGCAACCTTACCCGCAAAAAAGGTCGGATTGGCATTGAGCGGTGGAGGAGCAAAGTGTCTGGCTCATATCGGTTTGCTCAAAGTGATCGATGAAGAAAATATCCAGATAGATTATATTGCAGGAACCAGCACAGGCGCTTTTATCGCCGCCTTATATGCGATGGGATATTCTGCTCTGGAAATTGAGCAGATGGTCTTGAATGTAAATTGGGAAAAGATTTTCGATGAAACAATTTCACGCAGTGAGCTTTATATCGCCGAAAAAAGATGGATGCCCTATGCAAACATTTCTTTTGAATTGGATGAAAAAAATCGGATAAATTTACCAAAAGCATTCATTTCCGGTAATAATTTCATAAATTTCTTATTTGATGTAACTTATGACGCTGCTAATAAAACAGATTTCGATGAGCTTCCAATTCCCTTTCGTTGCGTTAGCACAAATATTTTGACTGGTGAAGAAAAGGTTTTTGCAGAAGGATCTCTGCATGAAGTAATCCTGGCATCAATGGCTTACCCCAGCTTGATCTATCCGATCGAAATCGATTCTGAACTTTATATTGATGGTGGGATCTCTTCTAATTTGCCAGCAGAGATTGTTAAAAACATGGGCGCAAATATTATTATTGGATCAAAAACAACTTCCGATCTGAAAAATGAAACGGAACTTAGATCTATGTTAAGCGTCCTGGAGCAGACGGTTAATCTCAATATAAAAGAAAATATGGCAAATTCTCTGAAATTATGTGATGTCTTGTTCCAGCCAGATGTTTCAGAATTTTCTTTAATGGATTTTCAGCAAACAACGGAGATAATCAAAAAGGGTGAAACTTCTGCTCGCAGCTACTTTGAAAGCGAAAAACTCGATCTTCCCAAAAGAACAAAAAGATTGTTTAGATCAGAATTTCCCGAAAAGATCAAAATAGATGAGATCATAATTGAGGGAAATATATATCTGAGTACTGCAAAGATCAAAGAATATCTGAATCTCAAACCTGGTAATTTCTATACAAAAGACGAGATCATCTCGACGATCAGAAAGGTCTATCATTCAAATCTTTTTACAATGATCTATCCTGTTATCGAACAAAATCAAAACATAACAAGATTAGTGATCAAAGTCACCGAAGAGGTTAGGAAAAAATTAGCTTTTGGTCTTGTCCATAATTCCGAAAGTGAATTCTCGATAGGAACGACATTAAAACTACGCAATCTATTGCAAGCCAATTCATTATTGAAATTAAATATACAGTTGGGAGATAATTTTAATCTGAATCTGGATTATGTGAAAAATTTTGGCAAACATTATGGCGTTTATTTTAGATTGTTTCCCTATTTGAATGAAGAAAATATCTATTCCTATAACGACGATCATGAAAAGACCAAAAGTGTGCGTTCCTTTGAATATGGCGGAACTTTTGGGGTTGGTTTCTTCGCATCGGAAGCAGTCATCGTGGAAGGTTATGGCTATGGTTACCAAAAAAATCTTTATAAAGACATCGCAGAATTTGAAGATACAGATTATCACTCTGCTGGTATTGGACTGAAATTGTATCACGAAAGTTTGGATGATTTTTATTTTCCCATGCGTGGCGGTCAGATCTTGATCAAATATTCTTCAGCAAAACGGGGAGTTTTGAGCGAAGAAGGAAATAAAAAATTTTTTTCCAAGATAAAACTCCTGATTCCTGTGCAAAAAGATATCAGCTTGAAATATAAATTTGAATACGGTTCATATTTCAAGAAAGTCAATGCAACATACGATCCTTTTTATATTGGTGGTTTAGATAGTTATCTGGGATTGAATTCCAGAGAGTTTAGCGCTCCGATCTATAAGATCAATACGATCGCTTTGCGCATTAATCCTACAAATAGGGTTTTTCTTGATCTACATTATAACGTCTTGAATTTAGGAAACGTGGACATTTGGACTCCCGAGCAAGAATTTTTTCAAGGATACGGCATCAAAGTCGGATATAAAACATTGTTCGGCCCGATTCGCCTTGGAGCTGCTCTGGATGAAGATAACAAAGAATATTTTTATTTTTCACTCGGATACGAAAGCGACTCTTTCATCTTTTCTCGAAGATAAATATTATCATTGACCACAAAACATTGATTTTTTTTTTAACTTATCTATTGATGAATTCTGCAAGGATTAGTAAATTATATTATTCTGATCAACATTTCACTTATCGTGCAGAAAGTTTAAAATCTTGAACGGAGGCTTGATGGCAAAAAAAGAAAACAAAATTAAGAAAAATAGATCAGCAAATTATCCTGTTATTCCTTTGAGAAACACTCTGGTGCTTCCCTACACGATCACACCCATATTGGTGGGAAGAAAAAATTCTCTGAATAGTGCCGAAAAGGCATTGGTCGGTGAAAGGCAATTGATCTGCGTGGGACAAAAACGCCAATTGCAAGAAGATAAAGACCCAAAAGCAAAAGACCTTTTCCGCGTTGCGACGTTGTGCAATATTCTCCAGGTTCTCAAACTGCCCGATGGTAATATGAGATTACTGGTTGAAGGGAATAATCGCGTGATCATCAAGCGTTATATCAATCAGAAGCATTCGCTTTCAGCTAATTTTGAAGTATTGGATAAAACCATCGAACACGATGAATTAGAGATCACTGCACTCTTGCGTTCTTTCAAAAAAGCATTGAAAAAATATATCAATCTGAATAAAACAATCCCAGAAGAAACGCTGTTACCGATCGCTGAAACGACCAATCCAGAAGAATTTTTTTATTATGCGCTGGCAAATATCCAGTTAGAAGTTAGTGACAAACAAAAAATATATGAGATCAATAATCTTTATGAAACCTTAAGACAAACATATAGCATCCTTTTAGAAGAGATACAGATCCTGAAATTGGAAAATAAGATCGATAATTCCGTGAAAAACCGAATGAATAAAATGCAGCGTGAATATTATCTGACAGAACAATTAAAAGCGATCAATAAAGAACTCGGCGTATCCAAAGAAGATAAATCTGATATTTTGGAGCTGAGAGAAAAACTGGAAAAACTTAATTTGAGTACTGAAGCTAAAAAAAAAGCTGAAGAAGAGCTGGAAAAACTAACCAGACTGAATACTTATTCGCCAGAATATTCTGTTGTTCACACCTATTTGACCTGGATCATAGATATTCCCTGGCAGGAAGCAATATTAAGAGATTTCACATTAAAAAAAGTGCAAGACATTCTGGATCAAGATCATTATGGCTTGAAAAAAGTGAAAGAAAGAATTCTGGAATATATGGCGGTAGTGAAACTGGCAAAAAAAGCGAAAGGACAGATCCTTTGCTTTGTGGGACCACCTGGCGTGGGAAAAACATCTCTGGGAAAATCGATTGCCCGAGCAATGGATCGAAAATTTGTCCGCCTGTCTCTCGGCGGAGTTCGTGATGAAGCTGAAATACGTGGACATCGCAGAACTTATGTGGGAGCATTACCCGGCGTAATTATCCAGAGCATGAAAAAAGCAGGAACACGAAATCCACTTATTATGATGGATGAAGTTGATAAAATGAGTCGTGATTTTCGTGGTGATCCCACATCAGCTTTATTGGAAGTTCTCGATCCTGAACAAAATAACAGCTTCCGTGATCATTACCTCAATTTCGAATATGACCTTTCTCAAGTCATTTTCATCACAACCGCAAACACGCTTTCTTCCATACCACAACCTTTGATCGACAGGATGGAAGTTATTGAAATTCCTGGTTACACAGCTTATGAAAAAAAACAGATCGCATTGCAACATCTTGTGCCAAAAGTGATCGAAGAACATGACATCAAAGAAAAAGTTGATCTGAAATATCAACCACAAACAATTGAACAAATTATCAAATCTTATACGCGAGAAGCTGGAGTGCGTGAACTGGAAAGAACTTTAGCTACAATCCTGCGAAAAGCTGTGAAAGAATTTCTGGAAGGAAACTCGAAATCCAAGATCGTTGTCAAAAAAAGCGATCTGGAAAAATATCTTGGCATTTCAAAACATCTTTATTCTGAAGTTAATAGAAAAAATGCCGTAGGGATCGTAACAGGACTTGCCTGGACGCAATATGGCGGTGAAACATTACAAATAGAAGTGGTGAAAGTGAAAGGCAAAGGAAATCTTAAGCTGACTGGATCGCTGGGCGATGTGATGCAGGAATCAGCTCAAGCAGCTTTCAGTTTTGCCAGAGCAAATGCAAAAAAATATGATATCGATGAAGATTTTCATACCGAATGCGATCTGCATATTCACATTCCTGAAGGTGCAATTCCCAAAGATGGACCATCAGCTGGCGTTTCCTTGGTGACGGCTTTGATCTCAGTTCTTTCTGGAAAAAAAGTGCGTCATAACGTGGCAATGACGGGCGAGATCACGCTTTCGGGACGTGTGTTGCCGATCGGCGGAATTGCTGAAAAATTGATCGCTGCCAAACGCGCAAAGATCAGAAATGTGATCCTTCCAAAAAAGAACGAACCAAATTTGAAAGAAGTGAATGAAGAGATCAAAAAAGGAATGAAACTTATTCTGGTGGAAACGATTGATGAAGTTCTGACAAATTCTCTGGTAAATTGAATGGAAATATTTTCTAGAAATGAAGAAACGATCTGTGATGAAGTGCATCGTTTTACTTTGGAGATCAAAAAAAGTGATAAAATCCTTTTGGGCTACATTCTGGAATCTTTGGAAGGATGGTGCAATTATACAACTCCAGCACAAGATAGATCAAAATTCCAGATCGATGTGATGCCAGATTTTTATGCAGATTTCCAGAAAATTTTAGCTGCTATCCAAAAACTATGAAAAAATATAACCTGAACGAATTGATCGAAAGAGCTTCTGCGGATGATGTGGCTGCTGCTTCCCGTTTGATCACGATCGCCGAGAGCACAGAAGATAATGAAAAGATCATAGCCAAAATCTCGCCAGAATTGGGTAATGCTTATGTGATTGGGATCACTGGAGCTCCTGGTGTGGGAAAAAGCACTCTGACCGAGCGTTTGGTGAGAGAATTGCGCAAAAAGAAAAAAAAGATCGGCATCATCGCTATCGATCCGACCAGTCCTTTTTCTGGTGGTGCTTTGTTGGGAGATCGTATCAGATTGCAGAAATTAGCAACCGATCCCGGCGTCTTCATCAGAAGTATGGCTTCGCGCGGTCATCTCGGTGGTATTTCTTCTGCCACTTCCGATGCTATCAAAATTTTAGACTTTTTTGGCTGCGATTTTATCTTCATTGAAACTGTCGGTGTCGGTCAATCGGAAGTGGAAATCGTTAAAAATGTCGATACAACATTATTGATCTTGATCCCGGGAATGGGTGATGAAATTCAAGCGATTAAAGCAGGGGTGATGGAAATAGCAGATATTTTTGTGGTGAATAAATCTGACAAAGATGGAGTGGAACGAACAATTCTGGAAATTGAAATGCTACAAAATCTATCCGAAACTGATGTCCACAAAGCTCCGATAAAAAAAGTGAGTGCAAAAAATAATGATGGGATTATGGAGCTGATCTCAGCAATTGATGAACATCAGAAATATTTATTGAAAAGCGATCTCTTCCACAAAAATCGAAAAAAGAGATTGGAAATTGAATTAAAGCAGATCGCACACAATAAATTGTTAGAAAAAACACATCACTTCGTGCAGGAAAATTATCAAATCAAAAAGATCATCGATCAAGTCTATCAAAATAAAACTGATGTCTATTCTGTCGTGAATGAACTTCTGAAAAAAGTCTTAAAATGAATGAGAATCTGGCCTGATTCAATCTTCGATAACCACGAATTGACACGAATTAATGCGAATTTATCGGATCACAGAATGTT
>JAGYMQ010000047.1 GCA_018400535.1 Candidatus Cloacimonadota bacterium | reverse complement strand
TATTTCCGTGCTCTTTGTGCTTTCCGTGGTGAGAGAAAAAGAAATAGTTGTAGAAGGATTGAAGGGATTGGGATGGTTTTGCAAAATAGAATCTTTTGCTGGTAAGATCTGCTCGGAAATATCGGTAAGTTCAGGAAATTGCAGAATACTGAATCCTTGAGATCCATTTGCTGTTACGAGAAATTCATCTACGCAGCTCATAGCATAGGAAGATCGGTTCCAGGGATAGGAGATGATTTTTTTGGGAGATGTCGGAGCAGAAATATCATAAATAAAAATTTCATTCCAGTTAATATCTGAAATTATCAGCATATCATCTTTGATCAAAGGCTTGGAATAGAGCTTTGAATTGTAATGCGGAAAAATCGTGTGAACAAGATAAGGATAGTTTGGATTGGAAACATCGATGATCTTTATTCCCATATCATCATTTGCCACAAAGACATAATCGCCCGAGATATTTAAAGCTTCAGCGCGATCATCAGATTGCCAGCTTCCCACGAATTCTGAGTTAAAAGGATTGGACACATCGTATATTTTTAGAGAAGAAATTGTTGCAACAAAAAGCAAATTATCACGAATTTCCAGATCAAGACCGAATCCAGCAATATCGATATTATCCAGATAAAAAGGATCGGTCGGATCACTGATATCAAAGATCTGCACATAGCCAGTGCATCCCACATAGGCATAATCATCTTTAATAGCAATCGAATGGATACTACTGGAAGAAAAATTATTGATCGGACAACCCCCGATCAGGTGAACATCATCCGGATCGCTGATATCATGAATACGCAAGACACTATTATCGTTATATGATCCGGTGTAACCTGTGATCGCAATATCATTATGAACGGTTACAGTAGAAGCAGATAGATCCATATTATAGCCAAAGCTGTGAGACAATAACAATTCCGGTTCTTCAGGTTCTCGGATATCAAAAAACTTAACACCACCTCCACTGCAAACAGCTAGAACTTGATCATTTGCAGCAATATCTCTCTCGTTGCAAGGGTATTCTCCTGAACCGATAAAATTTGTATTATCAGGATCGCTGATGTCGATGAGATCGATCGCTTTAAATGAAGGAGTTGTTCGCAAAGAATAGGCGGTATTATCACGAAGGATAATTTTACCTTCAGCCGGTGCATAATCTCCTACAAGTTGGATGTTTTGCAGATCCATTATATCTAAGATCACGATTTTGGCAGAAGAGTAACTGCCGATAGATCCCCAGAGATATTGATCATTCACATCCATATAAACAAATTCATATTGCTCATAATGAGCTGATACGTTTATACTGCCACTTTCATTGATTGTTACGATCTTTAGACCATCTGTGTAATCAAAAAATATATTTTCATCGTGTACAACGATATTGCTAATGTAAGGAGCGATATGCAACGAAATCAATTGCGGATTTAAACGATCGGTGATGTCACAGATATAAATCCCATCATAAGTTCCGATCAGAACAAAATTATCGATTTTTGCGATTGCTTTCACCGAAGCACCATAAACTGGAAGATCGCAGCCGGATATCAAGTTTGGATCTTCTGGATCATTCACATCGAAAATTTGCAATTCATTTTCCAAAGCTACAAAGAGCATTTCATCAAATATAGTAATTGCTCTGATATCCACAACGTTAAACGAAATATCGGAAATGATAGCAGGATTATGGCAGTCATGAACATCTATTATAGCAATATCCTGGTAATGCATAACTACATAGCAATAATTGTCTGAAAATTTCAAGATGTTGGGAGTATCGCTTAATTCGAGAGAAGAAATAACTTCCGGAGTTCCAGGAGAGTGAAGCGAACGAATAGAAAAACTTGGTTTGTAATCTACAAGATAAACCAGATTATTATCGATCGCAAAATCGCGGGGATTTTGATAAAGATCGATATTGTCGTATTTGTGAAAAACCGATGAAAGCTGCGATACAAGAAATATTGTACACAACAATATTATTACTTTTTTCATAAGTCAAATCTCCTAAAAGCTTATTTTAGCAGTAGCATTCTGTTGGAAGCTACTGTTTCATTGCCATTTTTCAGTTTGTAGAAATACACTCCGCTGGCAACAGGTTGATCATTATCGTCTCGACCATTCCAGATTAAGCTGTGGGAAAGCGACTCCGTCGCTTTATTTCCGACACGGTCGGAATACTCCAAGATACGAATTTTCTGTCCTTTCAAATTAAATATTTCAAGCTTAGCGTTTTTTGCGTCCTTAGCGGTTATATCAAACGAGATCGTTGTGGTGGGATTGAACGGATTGGGATAGTTAGTCAATTGATAACTGACTGCAGCGATCTCATCTTCAGAGCTTTTGGTGGAGTTTATTGTATATTCCACAAAATCCATATTATTATCACTGATCCTGATCGTAGCTTCTTCCCAACCGATATAAGGGAAAGTAGTGCTAAAAGTAACGGGTTGGGAATAATCGAAACTTTGGGGATGCATTTGGAAGATAGAACTATCAACAAAGACATTTGCAGAAAGCGGGAAATGTTGGTCTGCATCGGTATAATCGAAACTGATCGAGCTGGTTGCAATATCGATCGAATAATCTACATTGGTAATTTCAGGCAAAATGTTTGTGAAAGGTTCAATGGCATAACTTTTAATATTTTGCACCGAAAATGTTGTGTAATCAGCAAGCATAATATCAGAGGGGAAAGCGTATTTTCCAGTAAAAGTC
The DNA here is from genome assembly GCA_018400535.1 of Candidatus Cloacimonadota bacterium. GTDB lineage: Bacteria > Cloacimonadota > Cloacimonadia > Cloacimonadales > TCS61 > TCS61. Next base: position 81,376 of record JAGYMQ010000047.1, on the reverse strand, counting down.
GTGACTAAAAGTGAATTACTTAAATTAGGCCAATCTCCGAAAAATTCATCTTGGGTCAAAGTGGTAATATCGCAAGCCATCATCAATTTCCCATCGATGATTTCCGTTTCGATATCACCGATCTGCTCAATCGCATCCAAACTGAATTCGGTACCTTGCACCCGATACAAACCCGGACCGATGACCATCGGGATGGTTTGTGAATAGAGCATAAAATAGGAAACCGAATCGATCAGAACATTTTCTGGATTGATGATGGCGGTGAGATAGAAATAATATTCATCGGGAATTATTCCACCACTATTTAGCGGAAAGGAATCAGAAACATTTTCCAAACCTGCATAAAAACGCGTATCTGAAAATCCGAAATCATATCCTGTCAAATCTAAATTTTCTGGAGAATATCCGACCGTGTCTCCGATGACATCTTCGGCAACAAAACTCAGATAATTGGGATCAGGTGGAAAACCATTTACAGCAAAATAGGAAGGCATCATCCCGATGAGTGTGTCGGTTTCTGTTTTGAATCGGCAAAATCTTGTTTCACTTAAATTATGAGGAATTTTTGCTTGATAAGTCAATCCAAGATAACTTTCCATATTTTTAGATTCCCAATGATTTCCATCATAATAGAATAAATTTGTTTCCAAACCTGGAATGTCAACCGTTTCACAGCGAATGAGAATACTATCGTTTTCCGTGAAAGAGCTATTGCGAATATTATTCCAAAATTCCAGATCAATTCCCTGACTGCTTAAAATTGTTATAATCAAACAAAATAAAATTGTTAAAAAAATATTTTTCATTTTTAAACTCCTCGTCAAATTTTTGCAATACGATCAAAATAAAAAGTGGAATTCTTGACAAGAATTTACTTGCTAAATTTGTTCCAAAAAAATTATTTTCAGGAGGAAAAATGGGTGATATCCAGAAAAATAGAGAATTCATGAAATCGAATTTTGCTCAGATGCGTGGCGTGATCAGTGATCAGCAAAAAGGAAAGGCGCTTCCAGCTTTTGAAAAACCAACTGAAAATGGGAAAGAGATAATCTCTCTACCCAAAATCGATGAGATGAAACTTGAACCAGTAAATCTTATTAATCTGATCCAAAAAAGAAAAAGTCACCGAAAATATCTGGCTGAAGAGATCACTCTCAAAGAACTTTCCTTTCTGCTTTGGACAACGCAAGGAGTGAAAGAAATTTTTGAAGTGAAGGGAAAACCTTATGTGACCAAACGCACAGTTCCTTCTGCCGGATCGCGACATCCTTTTGAAACTTACCTTTTTGTAAATAATGTAGAATCGCTGAAAAAAGGTTTATATCGCTATCTTCCACTCGAACACAAAGTAATCTTTTTAGGAAAAATTACCGATCAAGAAGAAAAGATCACGACTGCGACTGTGGGACAACGTTTTTGTGCTGAAGCTGCCGCACTTTTTGTCTGGAGTTGTCTGCCCTATCGTGGAGAGTGGCGCTATCATAAAATGGCACACAAACCAATGCTGCTCGATGCAGGGCATATTTGCCAGAATCTTTATCTGGGCTGTGAAGTGATCAAGGCAGGAACTTGTGCCATTGCAGCTTATGATCAGGAAAAAATCGATGAATTGATCGGTGTGGATGGAAAAGATGAATTCACTGTTTATTTAGCTCCCATCGGTAAAATAGCAAGAGATTGAAATGCAGATTGAACGAGATGATGTTTTTACGGTTTCAGAAGTAAATTTTCACGTTAGACACGTGATCGAATCGAGCATTCCGAAATTATTTGTAGAAGGCGAGATAGCAAATTTTACTCATCATCGCTCGGGGCATATCTATTTTTCTTTGAAAGATGAAAACAGTACCTTGCGTTGTGTTTTTTTTCGTGGAGCTAATCTCAGCTTGAAATTCCAACCAAAAAATGGCGATAAAGTTATCTGCGTTGGAATGATCACGGTTTATGAAAAAGCGGGAAATTATCAATTGAACGTGAGCCGAATGTTACCTTCGGGAATTGGAGATTTGCAGCAGAAATTTGAAGAATTGAAACAGAAATTGCAGAAAGAAGGATTATTTGACGTTGAACACAAAAAAACGATTCCCGAATTTCCCCAAAAGATCGGAGTGATCACTTCGGCGACGGGAGCAGCGATCGAGGATATTCGCAATGTTATCAAGCGTCGATTCCCAACAAAAATATTGCTCTATCCAGCCACAGTGCAAGGTGACAGAGCTGCTCCAACAATGATCAAAGCACTGCAATATTTTAATAAAAATAAACTGGTAGATGTGATCATTTTGGGACGTGGTGGTGGCTCGCAGGAAGACCTTTTTTGTTTTAACGATGAAAAACTGGCAAGAGTTATTTTTGCCTCCAAAATTCCTATCATTTCTGCGGTGGGACACGAGATCGATTTCACAATCTCCGATTTTGTTGCTGATCTGCGTGCCCCAACTCCTTCTGCTGCGGCAGAACTTGCTGTTCCCAACAAAACTGATGTTTTGCAGCGCATTGATGAACTTTTTCATTCAATTGCCTCTGAAGTGAAACACAAAATATTTTCCCGAAAATTGGAATTGCAGGAATGGGAAAACGAATTGCAAATCCATAATCCAGAAAAAAAACTTCAGAAGATGGAATATCGATTAGCTGAATTGAAGACGCAGTTATCTAATCGAGTAGAAAATATTTTGCAAGAAGCACGCTATCGCACTGATATTCTGGATAGAGAATTGATTGACCTTTCACCCAAAAAAATCATGGAGAGAGGTTTCAGTCTGATCAGGAAAGATGGAAAAATTGTTAGTTCAATTGCACAATTACAGCTCAATGATCTGATCGAGATGATCTTCGCCGACGGTAAAGGTGAAAGCAAGATCACCAAATTAGAGGCAGATGAAAAATAAACTCTTTTTTTTATTGATCTTGGTCACAAGTTTTTTAACTGCAAAGCAAAAGGCGATCTGGATCCCGATCTGGGAGATTACAACGCCAGGAAAAATCGATTCCGTTCTGCAAAAAATTCATAATGAAAAAATTGATCGAATTCTATTCCAAGTTCGATATCGTGGTGATACTGCTTATTTTCCCAATAAATTCAATAATTTTTTTTATAATCCTGAAAATCCATATCATGCTCTTAGAGACACGCTTTTTGATCCCTTAGCCTACGCTATAAAAATCTCCAGAAAATTGGATATTGAAGTTCACGCCTGGTTTCCCACCTTTGTAATTACCGGACACGATCTGAATAAATTAAGCTCACAGAATCTCTATTTCACCAAACCAGAATGGATAACGACAGATATCGAAGGTGAGAAAATGGACTATCAAAGTTTCGAAGGTGCCTTTCTCGATCCTGGAATAGGAGAAGTGCAAAATTATGTGAAGAATATAATTCTTGATATTGTTTCCAATTACGATGTCGATGGTATTCACCTTGATTACATTCGTTATCCTGATGCTCATTTTGGCTACAACATTCTGGCTCGCAATCAATATCTTCTGGAAACAGCAAAACCTGATCCGCAGAATTGGCAGAATTGGAAAGAAAAGCAGATCACTTCTTTTGTCTGTAATTTAAAAAAAAATATCAAATCGATTTCACCGATGCTAACTCTTTCCGCAGCTGTCATTTCCGACCCTAACAAAGCCTTACAAAGATATTCGCAGAATTGGCTGGATTGGTTGCAACAAAATATGATCGATGAAGTTTACTTGATGGAATATACGACTTCAACTTCTCAGATGAAGGCAAGGATGGAACTGATCACAAATTTTGAACAGAATGAAAAGATCTTCGTGGGATTAAAAAGCTGGAGCACTGAATTGATCTATCCAGCAAAAAAAATCAATGAAAAGATCGAGATCGTTTCTCAGAGCAACTTCGCTGGATATGCTCTTTTCAGCTACACAGGGATTAGAAAAGCAGACTATTGGCTCGAATTAGATTTAAAATGAGAGTAAAATATGCGTATTGATAAATTATTGAACAAATTATGCCTGGTGAAAACTCGCAGTATAGCCAAAAAAGCCTGCGATAAAAATCTGGTGAAATTGAATGGAAAGATCGCAAAAGCCAGCTCATCTGTAAATGATCAAGATATCATCGAATATGAGCTTTTTGGTTATTCCACGAAGCTGAAGATCATAAATATCCCAAAGGGAAATGTTTCTAAAGCCAAAGCCCCAGAATTTTATGAGATTTTTAAGAATGAGAAAATGGATTTGCAGTAAATAGTGAAATATTTGATTGCATATTATCATTGAATCCATTCAACTGAAGCATTATTTTTTGTCACGCAAAGTTCAATCTGCCTGAATTCATGCAGATTTGTTTCGATTCCACCTAAATAGTTAATATTCTTTACGATACTTGGAAGACAATATGTATTCATTTGATTATTGATCTGTTGACTATTGAAACGTAATACATACCAGCCGGAAGTAGATAGATCATTATTTCTGCGATTATCCTGTTCGGCTGCTCGCGGATTGTGATGCCATCGATCACCATCGGTTTCAATATCTATGTTACCTCTGGCACAATAAAGTGAAAAATCCAGCGAATAACGGTGGGGAAAAACTGTAACCATTTTCTGGCGTTGAGCTGGTATCTCTAGTTGCTTGAAAGATGCCCACAACCTATCTTCCAGAGGACTTCCACTAAACAGATCATTGATCTCTGTGGCAGTTGAAAATTTCTTCATCGTAGTTGGAATGAAGACAATGCGCCGCTGTCTTCGGCTATAGATCGGCTTGTTCAATTCTGATAATGGATTTAAACTAAGTTTAAAATATTTTTTGTTTGCATTTTTCAAGAAGGGAATTTCAGGAAATAAATCTGATCTTTTGACAATTGAGATATTTCGTATCTTGGAAAAGTAGCGAATCGAATATGCAATTTCTTTGAATACTTTCGTATGATAAAAAGCTAGCCATTCCGGAGGCCAGACATGATTAAGCATTCTTTTGGCGCTGGATACCGGGATTCTGTACCAATGCCTATCTCTGGCTATTTGAAAATCACTGAGATTGTTCATGATGGCAACGAGAACATTATTTTTCATTTCATATTCACCATTTCTTTTTTATTAATGACTAAAGGAAAAATGCTATTCTTTTGTCAAAACATTTTGATAAGATCCTTGCTCTTTGTGAATTAGGAGTCAATTATTTTAGACAGAATGAGTGAAAAAATATCCTGCAGTGATTTAAAATTATTAGCATTGACACGTAAAAGTTTCAATAAAATATTGTTATTAATATTCATAGATATCATAATTCAGCATTGAGGTATGAATATAAATCTAGTTAACCGTACTGGAAATGGATTTTGTTGCAAAAATAAAATTTAAAGGAAATATTATTATGAAAGTAGATTTAATGATTAAAAATGCTAGACAGTTATTAACAATAACCGGACCAAATCGCCCCAGAATAGGCAAGGAAATGAACGAACTTAACATTATCAAAAACGGAGCTGTGACAATTGATAGAGGAAAGATCGTTGACGTGGGCAAAACTGCTGATATCCAAAAAAAATATGATGTTGAAAAAGTCATCAATGCAGCTGGAAAAGTTGTGATGCCGGGTTTTGTCGATCCACATACTCATCCGGTTTTTTATCAAACGCGTGAAAATGAATTCGAAATGCGTATTCAAGGAAAAAGCTATGTGGAAATTTCGCAAACTGGCGGTGGAATTCGCAGTAGTATTGCTGGTGTGCGGAATGCTTCAGAGAATGAACTTTTTTTGCTTTCCAAAAAAAGGATCGAAAAGATCATTTCCTGCGGGACTACTACTTTGGAAGCAAAAAGTGGATATGGACTTTCGATCGAAAGCGAGATCAAAATGTTGCAGGTAATCAAAAAATTGAATGAGAAATTACCGATCGATATTGTTCCAACTTTTATGGGAGCGCACGAATTTCCCCCGGAATACAAAGATAACCGCGAAGAATACATCAAGATCTTGACCGAAGAAATGCTACCTGAAGTCGCAAAACTCGGATTAGCAGAATATTGTGATATCTTCACCGAAGCGCATGTTTATGATATTAACCAATCACGAAAGATACTGAATCATGCAAAAAAACTCGGGTTCAAATTGCGCTTACATGCCGATGAAATTGAGTCGATCGGCGGAGCGGAGCTGGCTGCGGAAGTTGGTGCGGTTTCTGCCGATCATCTCGGAGCTGCTTCTGATGATGGGATAAAAAAAATGGCTGAAGTGGGAGTCATTGCAACTTTGTTGCCGGGAACGATCTTCAGTTTAGGAATGAAAAAATATGCACGCGCTCGCGCTATGATCTCGGCTGGAGTTCCAGTAGTACTTGCCACAGATTACAATCCAGGAAGCTGCAATTGTGACAATATGCAATTCATCATCACGCTTGCTTGTTTGCAGATGAAAATGACGCCGGCAGAAGCGATCACTGCAGCGACTATCAATGCGGCTTATGCTTTGGAGCGAGGAGATCAAGTTGGCAGTCTGGAAACGGGGAAACTAGCGGATATTCTGATTTTGGATATGCCTTCCTACCAATTTTTACCTTATCATTTTGGTTCGAATAATGTAGAAATAGTGGTTAAAAAAGGGAAAATTATCTGGACACAAAACTGATTGATTTATCATTTTTTCCAAAACAATAAATTTTCTTTACTCAAAAACTATTCAAAAAAATCTCGGCAAAAATTTTTGGAGAGTTAGATGAAAAAAATTGCGATCATTGATTTTGGTGGTCAATACACACATCTCATCGCGCGTCGCATAAGATATCTGGGTATTTTTAGCGAAATTTTCCATCCAGAAAAATTCATTATGGAAAGTGAAATCGTCGGTATTATTTTTTCAGGTGGACCACAATCGGTCAATTCTGATGATGCTTTCAAGATCAAGATTGACATCGAAAAAATTACGATTCCGATCTTGGGAATTTGTTATGGTCATCAAATTTTGGCTTCTTTACTCGGCGGAGAGATCGAAAGCGGTAAAAATCAAGAATATGGAAAAACTGAAATCGTTTGCGAACCAGATTCTGTTTTATTCCAAAATCTGAATAGAGAACAAACCGTTTGGATGAGTCACGGCGATCACGTGCAAAAGTTACCTGCTTCCTGTCGAATTACGTCATTTTCCCAAACTCTGAAAATAACTTCTTTTGAAAGTTTAGATAAAAAATTCTTTGGAGTGCAGTTTCATCCTGAAGTTTCTCATACCGAAAACGGTATAGCAATGTTAGATAATTTTCTCTCACTTTGTTCGAAAAAACGGATTTGGAAACCAGAAAATTTTAAAAATGATCTGATCCAACAGATAAGGAATAAAGCAATTGGAAAGAAATTGGCACTATTACTGTCAGGTGGTGTAGATTCTTTGGTTACTCTTCAACTGTGCATCGCAGCAGTTGGTAATGAGAATATCTTTTCTATCCACATTGATACTGGTTTTATGCGTCAAAATGAATCGCAGGAAATTCTGGAACATTTCAGAGAATTTGGTTTCCAAAACATAAAAATAATCGAGGCCGAAAACGAATATCTGCAAAAGTTGGAGAATATCACAGATCCAGAACAAAAACGAATGATCATCGGAAAATTGTTTGTGGAAATTGCCGATCGAGAAATCAGGCGTTTGGAAAAAAAACATGATGTCTTATTGGTTCAAGGCACGATATATCCAGACACGATCGAAAGCGGTTCCACCGAGAAGTCGGCGATGATTAAAACACACCACAATCGTGTCGATGAAATACAAAAATTGATCGCCGAAAACCGCGTCATCGAACCGATCAAAAACCTTTACAAGGATGAAGTGCGTCAATTAGGAGAAGAATTGCAACTGCCCAAAAAATTGCTCTATCGCCATCCTTTTCCAGGTCCGGGTTTGGCGATTCGCATGATCTGCTCTCACAAAGCTGAACCAACCGCTAAATATCAGAAGGAAAATAATGAATTGAATTTGTTCTTAAAGACTTTTGAAATGCAGGGAAATATTCTCCCGATCCGAAGCGTTGGCGTGCAGGGAGATTATCGAACTTACCATCATCCAGCAGTCATCTGGTTCAAAGATAACAGGAAATTCAACTGGGAAAATGTTATCGTGATAACGTCCAGGATCATCAATAAATTAGAGACCGTGAATCGCATTCTTTTCAGTGCAAACAAGGCTGATTTCCATTTAAAAAAAATGTTCTTAAAAAAATCAGATATTGATAAGTTACGAAAAGTAGACGCGATTTTGCGTCATGAAACTGAACAAATTCAGGAAATCTGGCAGATGCCTATCGTCAGTTTACCACTTTTTAATGAGCTTGGACAAGCTTTTGTGATGCGCCCAATTTGTTCGCTCGATGCAATGACCGCCAGCGTTTATCAAATGGATATCAAAGAAATGATTAGATTGGAAAAATTGGTCAGGAAAATTCCGAATGTAGGAAATCTTTTATATGATGTAACTTCCAAACCGCCAGCAACGATCGAATGGGAATGATTTTTTATAGATTGAAAAAGACACCGTTCCAGCCAAAAAAAAGTAAAATTCCAAAAAAAAAAGAGCCCCAAAAATTGAGACTCTTTCAGTTTATTGAATTCTATTTCATCAAAATCAGTTTTTTAACAGCTTCGTAACTCGGTGATCGCAATTTATAGAGATAAACTCCCGAGCCCAATCCTTCAGCATTCCAGATCACTTTATGTGTTCCAGCTTCAAATTCTTCTTTTTGAATGAGCTGCCCTTTCGTGTTGAAAATGCTTAATATTGCAGTTTCACCAGTTTTCACATTGAAGCTGATCGTCGTTTCTGGGTTGAAAGGATTAGGGTAATTTCCCAGAATATTTGTATTAGAAACGACCGTGTGATCACCGGCTTCAGTATGTTCAATGATAACTGGTTCAGATGGATCAGATTCGTGATCTCCTGAATAGATCGCAGTTACGTAATATTCATAGGTTCCAGATGAAACATCTGTATCCACAAAGAAATGAGAACTCAAGTTGGCTATCTGCTCGCCATCACGATAGACTTTAAATCCTTCCCAATCACGTTCATTCCAAATAGTTTCCCAGGTCAGAAAAATGTTATATTCCTGAGACGTAGCTGTCAGATTGATCGGAGCATAAAGCACTATCGTTGAAGTAGTTGTGTTGGAAGGATCAGATTCGCCAGTATTATAAACCGCAGTTACGTGATAGGAATAATCTCCACCAGCCAAAGCTTCGTCTGTATAGCAAGTTGTTGGGAAAACAGAGTTATCCACTTCTGCGATAAATTCACCATCACGATAAATCCGATAACTCGTAGCGCCAGCACTTCCAGCTTCCCAGCTCAAGAAAATACTGTTGAACTCGATCACTTCTGATCCCAGATTTTGCGGTGGATCATCTCCGATCATTCCTTCTGTCGTCATTGCTTTTATGCAAAAATTCCCACTATTTTGGAATCCAGAGGGATCGTCATAATAATAGAAATCGAGCCAATTATTGCCATCTTTGTAATAACTTTCTTCTGGATTAGCTGAAGATTCGACGATCGTTCTATAATTTGCACCCAATAAGACTGGAACGTCTGAAGTGCGGTCATAGGGTTGTCCTCCACCAGAAAGATGAAGATAGACATAAAAATCTTCATCTGTTTGCAAGCTGATATAATCATCCAATTCAACTGTATAAAAACCGCGATAGGAAGCTGTATCAGTTTTTGTGGTCAGGACGTTTTGCAACTCGTTCCCATCAAAATCATCGTAAATCTTTATCGTGTAGATCACGTTATCTGTGGCTACGAAAAAATTTACTGCCTTCAAGGTTTGATCTCCAGTTGCCACGAAAGCATTGAAAGCTTCATCGGTATCGGCTTTGGTATCACGCCAGCCATGATAATCATGATAATAGATATCGTCATATTCTTGCGGCTCAACATTTTGGAAAGAAATCGCTCCCATTTCCCAATTTCTAACAGCATGTTTATCATAATAGGAAATCCAGAAATAACCATCATAGCCCCAACCGGAACCCCAACTATTTTTGCAAAGCCAGGCACCTGGCTCTGGAGCTTGCGTCACTCGATCATCATCCCAACCCACGATTGCAATTGCATGATTGGGTGGAGTTGGATCAGAAGGAGGTTGATAGTGATTATATTGATAATTTATGAAGCTGCCGTCATAGCACATGCAAGTTCCCATCACACCATAATCCATCACCATTTGTTTTATCAAATCCAGATTTTCCAAATTGTCACCTAGGGTGAACCATTGAATATTTCTGGGATAATAATAGTGATAGCTGGGTAACCAGCGATCGGGAGCTGTGCCATAGGATTGTCCGTCCTCATCACGAACAGCTCCTTCTCCGCGGGAAAGATAGGCAGATGTGACCATATAATCTCCGCCTTCGTGAACTGTGAGTCCGTTGCCGGTAGGCGGATCAAGGTCATCATTATTGAATTGATTGAAGCCGTTCCACCAATCCAGATGGTATTCCGCCAGATTTGGTTCTCCGATCTCGCCAGCAGCAGTCCAAACGCCTGTCATCATTAGATTTCCTTCCATTGCTGCCATTGCACCGTGCGTCCAACAAGTTCCACCTTGCTGACTTTTTACAGAAGTAACATAATTTTCTCCATTCACATCGCGCAGATCAAATTGGGCAGGTGGATCTGCAGCAAGGATCAGATTGAAAAGTAAAATTGAAATTATCAAAAACTGTTTCATAGTTCCTCCATTTTTTCTAATATATCATTCATTTTTTTTGAAATTCAAGCAATAATTATTCCAGCGCATAGTATTTAATTTCACTGGTCAGATCTCAAATATTTCCAAAGAAGTTGCTCTTTTTCGCTGGCAGGAATGTTCCTCGTTCCACCATAAAGCGTTTTTACCCATTCTCCATACATTGCATTAGGCAGGATAATAAATTTTCTTCCAAATTGATTGCGCATATTTTTCACTGAAGTGAATCTCTCTTCAATTGTCTTTTTTCGGAAAATATCATCAAAATCGATCAGATTGTCACCGATCAAAAGCACGATATCATAACTTTCTGCGATTTTATCGCGTCGAATTCCCTTATCAGAAGAAGTGCTTTTGAGAGACAAATTTTCTGCTTTTGCTTGTGGGAAACCGAGATCTTCTAAATTTTTGAGTGATCCGGTAAGATGTTTTTCTTTGCGATTGGAAAGATAAAAAATTTTGCAGTTTTGTGAATCTGCGTAAGATAGAAATTCTAAGGCGCCGGGAACAGCTTTTGCTTTTGCGCTGCTCACCCATTCATCATGGATTTCATGAAATTCTACATTTTCCAGTACCAACTGCGATTCTAATTCTGTATTATCAAAAACAGTTTCATCAAGATCAATAACGATCGCACGCTGTTTTTCTCTTGTTTTTTGCAGATCTTCATCCAATCTTATTTTTGCAAGATTAAACGATTGATAGCAGAGTGCTCGATATTCAGCGGAAGTTTTGTGCCAGAGAATTGCCTTGATCATGGAAGTTTTGTCCAGATCATCCTGACAAGCGATAAATATGATCGAAGCTAGCAAGAGCAGAATTATCAGTTTAAATTTCATTTTTTCCTCATAATTTACGTCAGTTCAATAAAAAATCTTCGCTTCAAAACAGCCTGTTTATTCAAACAATTCATATTCATCCAAGCTGTGATAATATTTTTCGATGATCACAAAAGATAGAGGAATGCTTACCAGCAAGCCGACGCCGAGGGCTAAAATTCCCAGAACATTAACATAAAGAACATAAAGCAAAATAAAAAATTGCTGCCAGCGTGTTTCAGCGCTTGCTTTGTAGCACATTATCAGCGCTTTAAAACTGCTTACGTTTTTTCTCCTGACCAAAAGAAGTGCGGGAAACATGATCGTTAACCAATGCAGCACAAGGATCAGCCGAACAGGATGTAAAATTGGGTCGATGGTAATATTCAGCAGATAGCCAGCACAAAGAATTTTTAACAAAGCAAAAAAGAGAATCGTGTAAAGCGTGAGCATAAAAAATTTTGGATAATATTTTAATGCTTTGAAATATTGAGAAATCGTGAGAGGATTTTGTAAAAAATTAGCTTCCATAGCAAATGGGATGAGAGCGAGTGGCACGAGAAAAAGTAACAAAATATTAGTGATCATATATTCGTTCAAAGGCACAGCCGCAGCGATCTCATCTGAGATAAATAATGCTAATATGATCAGCAGGAAAGCAGTTAGCAGAAGAAAGATCGAGAAAGGATAGAAACGAGATTTGATGATACGGAATTTGTTCCAGCTCTCACGAAAATTCTTTCTCGCTGAAAGCCCAGTAGATAAAGCATCAGTCGGTTCACCGCATTTCTCACAGAAGATTGCGTGTTCATCCAGATCTGCATTACATTTTTTATATATCACTTTACCAGAACTATTTACAGTTTTGATCTTACCTTTACATTTCATTCAGTGCTCCTCATTTTCTGATAAGGGAAAATTCAAATGTGGCTCATTTTTGTCAATTTGAAAGTTCTTTACAAAATATTATTATAAAAATTTTTGAGAAAAAGATTAATGGAGAACTTTTATGTTTCGTTTAAACGTGATCGCCGATTTTTCGGCAGCTCATAAATTACTCGGGTATCAAGGCGCTTGCCAGAATTTGCACGGACACAATTGGAAGGTGAAAGTAGCGATCGATTGTCAACGCACAGACAAGATTGGAATGACGATCGATTATGGCATTGTCAAAGAAAAAATGAATGAAGTTCTAAAAAAATTGGACCATAAATATTTGAATGAAATTACTGATTTCAGTCATAAGAATCCAACGTCTGAAAATATTGCACATTTTTTCTTTTCTGAGATGAAAAAACGTATCAACAATGAAAATTGCCAATTAGCACAAGTCGAGATCTGGGAATCAGACAATACTTCTGTGATCTATTCTGAAGAAAGGTGATTATGATCGATTTTATCCAATCTGAATTTTTGAAAAGCGCAGTGAAACCAGATCAATATCCTGCCTCAGCTTTTTTGGAATTGGCTTTTGTGGGAAGATCAAACGTTGGAAAATCTTCTTTCATCAACACGATCTTGAACCGTAAACAAATTGCCCGCATCAGCACGAAACCTGGCAAGACCAGGCTGATCAATTTTTATCAAATACGATTTCGCCGGCATGATTCCGAACAGATCGGCTTTATGAATTTTGTTGATCTTCCTGGCTATGGTTATGCAAAAGTTAGCAAAAAAGAACGAGAAAAATGGAAAGAAATGATCGCTATCTTTTTTCAGCAACGAATTCAATTGCGTGGCGTCATCATTCTGATCGATATTCGCCGCAAAAAAGATGAGAAAGATGAGATAATGCTGGAGCTGGCGAAAAAAATGGAAATCCCTTTTTTAGTCGTGGCAACGAAAGCTGACAAGATCGGAAAAACAAGAATTCCAATCAGCTTGCAAAATTTGCAGAAAGAATTTTATCTTTCTGATGAAGAGATAATCGCCTTTTCTTCCAAAAAAAAATTTGGGATAGATAATTTTAAAAAATGGTTGATGAAATCAATTTTGTAATTTGAGTTTGACAGATATCTTTAAGTTTCTAATTTGATAAAAATCTGAAATGAGAATTATCACACAAGATCAAAAATGATCATTAGCAAAAGCGAGAGGTAGAAATGTTAAATAAAATAAAATCACCAGTAGATGTAAAAAAACTTTCACTATCTGATCTATCTAAATTGGCAATAGAAGTCCGTAAACGCATCATCGAAGTGACAGCAAAAAATGGCGGTCATGTGGCGCCAAGTTTGGGTGCGACAGACCTCGTCATCGCTCTTCTTAAAATGTTTGATCCTTTAGAAGATCGCATAGTCTGGGATGTCGGACATCAATCCTATGCTTATAAAATATTGACCGAACGTAACGATCGATTTGATTCTTTGCGACAATTGAATGGCATCAGCGGATTCAATAACGTTGCAGAAAGCAAATATGATGCCTTTGGCGTCGGACATTCGAGCACATCGATTTCGGCAGCACTCGGCATCGCTGTTGCCAGAGAAAAATTGCAGAAAAAGGGAAGAACGATCGCGATCATTGGCGATGGTGCATTGACCGGTGGAATGTCATTCGAAGCACTCAATCATACTGGTCATCTCCAAAAAGATATGATCGTTATCCTCAATGATAATAATATGTCTATCTCCAAAAACGTTGGAGCGTTACAATCCTATCTCACAAATATTTTAGTCAGCCGTTCATACAATCGAGCAAAAAATCTGGTGTGGGATTTTGTGCAGCATTTTCCAGGCAGGATCAAACGCCGAGCAATCTTGAGCGCTAGAAAATTGGAAGAAAGCCTGATCAATACTTTAGCACCAAATATTATTTTTGAGGATCTCGGCTTTAAATATCTGGGACCGATCGATGGCCATGACATTCCAAGATTGATCCGCATATTTCATAAAGTGAAAAATAATCTGACCGGGCCCGTTTTCATTCATATTGTAACAAAAAAGGGGAAAGGATATGAATATGCGGAAGAAAATGCACCGCGCTTTCATGGACTTGGACCTTATGAAGTGCGTACAGGAAAATCGGTGAAGATCAAGCAACCAAGTTATTCCAGCGTTTTTGGTGATACGATGTGCAATTTAGCAAAGAAAAACAAAAAATTGATCGTCATTACACCTGCTATGAAGGTTGGTTCAGGTCTGACCGAATTCGCCGAAAAATTTCCTGAGCAATTTTTTGATGTCGGGATCGCCGAACAGCACGCAGTTACTTTTGCGGGTGGACTTGCTATCCAGGGTTTAAAGCCATTTGTGGCTATCTATTCCACATTTTTGCAACGAGCTTATGATCAGCTTATTCATGATGTCGCGTTACAAAAGCTACCTGTTGTTTTCTGTCTGGATAGAGCCGGTCTGGTAGGAGAAGATGGAGCAACGCATCATGGCGCTTTTGATCTTTCATATTTGAACGTTGTTCCCAATTTAATGATCATGGCACCAGCCAACAAAGAAGAATTCGTAGAAATGCTAAAATTTGCAGAAAATTATCAGGGTGGCCCGATCGCGATCCGTTATCCACGTGGAAATATTGACAATTCTGAAACAGCAATAAGCAAAATTGAAGCAGGTAAATTTGCAATCCAAAAAGCAGGAAAAAATATTGCTTTAATTGGGATTGGGAAAGCCTTTAACTCAGCAAAATTCGTCTATGAAAAAATCTGTGCTGAGAATTCAGAACTGAGACCCTATTTGATCAATGCCAGATTCCTGAAACCTTTTGATTCAGAGACGCTGGAAAAAATTTCCCAAAAAGTCGATAAAATTTTTACCTTCGAAGAAAATGCACTGACTGGTGGTTTTGGCAGTGTCATCAAAGATAAAATCGCTCACCATAAAATAGAAGTTCATTCTTTTGGTTTACCTGATGAATTCGTGCCTCACGGAAAGACCAATGACCTGAAAAAAGAACTGGGCTTGGCAGATGAGCAGATCCTCAAGCAGATTCAAACAATGATCTAAATGGATTACAAACAAGATACGATCGTTGCGATTTCCACACCGCCAGGAATCGGTGGTATCGCTGTCATCAGAGTGAGCGGAGGAAATGCTATTCCTTGTGTCGAGAAGATATTCAATTCCTCTCATAAATTTTCCCGCTATCCTTCTCACAAAGCTATTTTCGGTAAGATCAAATCTGGTAAGCAAGTAATTGATGAAGTTATTGTGACAAAATTCATCGCTCCGCATAGTTATACAGGCGAAGATGTTGTGGAAATTTCCTGTCATGGCAGCGTTTTCATCGCAAATAAAATATTAGAATTACTACTAGTGGATTGTCGGCTTGCGGAAAAGGGCGAATTCACGCAGCGAGCTTTTTTCAATGATAAATTGGGTTTGACGCAAGCGGAAGCAGTTGGCGATCTTTTGCAGGCGAAAACGAAATTTTCTCATTTAGCTGCACTGAAGCAATATGAGGGAAGATTACGCAACAGGATCGAAAACTATTTGGGAAAAATCATTGAATTGAGAACTCAGTTTGAGCTTGAAATCGATTTTAGTGAACAGGGTTTGGAAAAATTAGATCGCCAAAAAACGGAAAATGAGATAAGCTCATTGATTGCTGAAATTCAAGAGTTGGTTGATTCCGGTGAAGAAGGGCTGATTTTACGTGATGGCCTGAAAGTGAGTTTGGTCGGTGCGCCAAATGTGGGAAAATCCAGCATTTTCAATCGATTATTGCAAACGAGCCGGGCGATAGTAACACCTCATCCGGGTACAACGCGAGATTATCTGGAAGAAGCGATAGCGTTGCAAGGATATTTCTTGAAAGTATTTGATACCGCTGGTTTGCGTCAAACAGAAAATCAGATCGAAAAGATCGGTATCGCACGTTCATATCAGATAATTACCAATTCGCACAAGATATTGTTCATCATTGATGGCGATGAAAACTTAGATGAATATCAGAAATTAACGCAGATCGTAGATAAGGAAAGGATCATCAAAGTTTTGAACAAATCCGATATCTTTTCCAGAAAGGAGATTGAAAATTTCCGAAAAAAAGGATACGTGGTCTGTTCTGCAACTTCAAAAAACGGTCTTCAAGAATTGAAAGAAAAATTGCTCACGGATATTCAAATCTCAGAAGAATTTCTGCAAGAAGGTATCTTGACCAATCTACGTCAGATCCTTGCCGGAAAAAGGGCGATCAAAGCATTGCAAGCCGCTCTCGATTCCTTCAAAAATAAATTGGGTCTTGAATTCACCGCTTTCGATCTAAAATCTGCCAGCGAAGCGCTCGAAGAAATTATCGGTAAAATTACGTCTGAAAAGATCCTGGAGCAGATCTTCGATAATTTTTGCGTGGGGAAATGACCATTTAGCGCTGTAAATCATCGAAAATAACAAGCAGATTGTTTCAATTGTGGGAAAAGTGAAACATTGAGAAGAGGATCCAGAAGAGAGAAAAGGAATATTGAAAAAATCATTCTATGAAATTTGGGTGAATTCGTATGAATTTATAGTTTATGTGATTTTTGGGGAAAACTTTCTGAATCTTTCCAAATATGAGTTGAAAGAAATTTTTGAGAAGCTCCAAAATGATGAACATCGGATTTTTTCAAGTCTTACGATTGTTCAGATAATGATTTTTCAGAAATGCTCGATATTGAAATGCCGAATTAAGCCAACATTCCGAAGATTCAGCAAGCTGAAACATTCGGAAGTTTCAATCTTTGGAGCTTTAGCTATGAAATTAATTCCAAACCGAAGAAGTTTTCATTTTTTTATTTGCCAAACTTGTAATCATTCTTATGTTGTTATTAGTTCAAAGATGAAATAAGAGGAGCTGAGATGAAAAAATACAAGGATCTGTTATCAAAAAATAATATTGCACCTTCTTTTCAGAGAATAAAAATACTGGAATTTTTAGATAAAAACAGGACTCATCCAACAGCTGACATGGTTTATCAAGCTTTGAAAAAAAAGATTCCAACTCTTTCAAAGACAACTGTTTACAACACGCTAAAAAAACTGTCCCAATCAAATATAATCGCTGAATTACATTTATTTGAAAATGAAATTCGCTATGAATATAATACCGATCCGCACATTCACTTCAAATGCCTGAAATGCGGTAAGATCTATGACCTCGACGAAACCTATGATCATTATGAAAATAATTTTATTGATGGCCACAAAGTCATCGAACATCATGTGAATTTGAAAGGTATTTGCAGAAATTGTTTGGAGAAATAGATGCCAGAACTACCAGAAGTTGAAGCGGTTGTGAACGGATTGCAGAACACTGTGATCGGGAAAAAGATCGTATCCCTGAAAGCGAAACGACCAAAAATAATTGTCGGAGATGCTGAACAGGATCTTGGAAAAATTCGCAATGTTTTAAGAAGAGGTAAATATATAATTTTAGAAGCGAACGCCATCATTATCATTCATTTGCGGATGACAGGTAAATTACTCTTGGTAGATCGAAAAGTAAAAGAAAGAAAATACGTGCGTGCTGTGTTTTTATTCGATGATGATAAAAAATTACTTTTTGATGATGTACGGGCTTTCGGAACGATCGTGATCAAACAAGATCAGCAGGAATATTTTCCAATCCAAAAACTTGGTCCTGAACCGCTTTTGAAAAATTTCAATTTCGATTATTTTGCAAAAAAAATAGAAAATCGAAAAGTTCCCATCAAAAATATATTGCTTGATCAAACAGTTCTTGCTGGGCTCGGAAATATTTATACGAATGAAATTTTGCATCGTGCTCAGATAGATCCAAGAAAATCAGCGAACAAACTAAAAAAGAAACAATTACAAAAGCTCATCAGTGAAACTAAAAATGTGATGAAAGAAGCAATCGCAGCAGGTGGAACAACGATCTCAGATTTTCGTGATTTATCAGGAAAATCTGGAAACTTCCAAAAAAAATTAGAAGTTTACCAGAAAAAATATTGCAGATGTGGAAACAAAATAACTCGTATCAAACAAGCTGGTAGAAGCACTTTTTTCTGCGCAAAATGCCAAAAATAGAAGGAGAGAAGATGAAGAAAATTAAAAAAGGAATTTATTGGGTAGGTGGAATTGATTGGGACCTGCGGAATTTTCATGGTTATCTCACGCAAAGAGGGTCCACTTACAATTCCTATCTGATAGTCGATGAAAAGATCGCTTTGATCGATAATGTGAAATATTATCTGGCAGAAGAACAGATCGCACGCATCAGCGAGATCATCGATCCCCAAAAGATCGATTATATCATTCAAAATCATATCGAAATGGATCATTCCGGTTCGCTGCCAAATATCAAAAAATTAGCTCCTAAAGCAAAGATCGTTGCTTCGCCAAAAGGCGTCGAAGGCATTCCCAAACACTACAAACAAAATTGGGATTTTCTGGAAGTAAGATCGGGTGAAACGCTGAATCTGGGAAAAAGAAATCTGCAATTTGTACAGACGCCGATGGTGCATTGGCCAGATAACATGGTGAGCTATTGTCCAGAAGAAAAGATCCTCTTTTCCAATGATGCTTTTGGACAACACATTGCTTCATCAGAACGGTTTGACGATGAATATCCTTTCAATATCTTGATGAATGAAGCAGCAAAATATTATGCTAATATCGTCCTGCCCTACAGCCGCCAGGTGAAAAAAGCGCTGGAAGTCGTTTCTAAACTGGAGATTGACACTATCTGTCCCAGTCATGGCTTGATCTGGCAAAAAAATATTCCAGAAATTTTGACTGCTTACGAAAAATGGTCTTCCAATCAAACTGATAAAAAAGCGTTGATCATCTATGATACGATGTGGAATTCCACCAAAAAAATTGCCTATGCTATCCAGTCTGCCTTTGATGAAAAAGGAATTCACAATCAAATGCTGAATTTGCAATATAATCACATTTCTGATATAATGACAGAATTGCTTACGGCAGAATACATCTGCGTGGGTTCACCTACTTTGAATAATAATATTTTGCCGACAGTTGCAGCCTTCTTGACATATCTGAAAGGATTAGCTCCAAAAGACCGCATTGGGTTGGCTTTTGGCTCTTATGGCTGGGGTGGACAGAGCGTCGGCATTATCGAGAAAGAATTGTCTGCTTGTGGATTCGAAATGATGGATAATATTAGACTGCAATATATTCCTGACGAAGAAGAAATGCAAAAAGTGAAAGAAAAAATAAAAAATCAAATTGGAGGAAAATAATGGCAAAAATTACATTGAAAGGCAATCCGATCCATACTTCGGGTGAGCTTCCTGAAATTGGGAAAACAGCAAAGGATTTTTCTTTGACAGATAAGACTTTGCAGGATAAATCCCTGAATGATTTCAAAGGTAAAAAATTAGTGTTGAATATCTTTCCCAGCCTGGATACTCCCGTCTGCGCTGCTTCCGTGCGAAGATTCAACAGCGAAGCAGAAAAGATGGAAAATACAACCGTGCTCTGCATTTCTCGTGATCTGCCTTTTGCTCATAGTCGATTTTGCGAAGCAGAAGGATTGGATAATGTGATAACTTTGAGCGAACTGCGAGAGCTGAAATTTGGTGAAGATTACGGTTTGCGCATTACTGATGGTCCGATGAAAGGATTATTGGCTCGAGTTGTGATCATTCTGGATGAAGAACAAAAAATAATCTACACTGAATTGGTACCGGAGATCACGCAAGAACCGGATTATGAAAGTGCTCTAAAAAAATTATTGTAGGAGGCTATGATGTTGAATCAAAAAATGCAAAAAGCGATCAATGAACAGATCAACAAAGAATTTTATTCTGAATATCTTTATCTTTCCATGGCAGCATATTTGGAAGATCAAGGATTATCGGGAATGGCAAATTTCATGAAAGTGCAAGCTGAAGAAGAACGCTTTCATGCGATGAAATTCTTTGATTATGTCAATGAACGAGGCGGTAGAGTTTTTTTGAAACAGATCGACCAACCAGAAGAAGAATTTGATTCCGTATTGGCTGTTTTCGAAAATTCTCTGGAACATGAACAATTCGTGACAAAATCGATCAATGAATTGATGGACATTGCGATCGAGATCAACGATCATGCGACCAGAAGTTTTCTGAATTGGTATGTCGATGAACAAGTCGAAGAAGAAGATACTTTCTGCAATATTGTGTATCAACTGAAATTGATCGATGGTAAAGGTAATGGACTTTTAATGATGGATAAAGAAATGGCTGGCAGGACATTTACACCTCCAGCATCCGAATAAAAAAGGAGGAAAAGATGACAAAACTACGTGAGATCTATTATTGCGAAATTTGTGGAAACGTTGTAGAAATAGCAAATGAGGGACAACCAGCTCTTGTTTGTTGCGGTCAACCGATGACAAAATTGGAAGCAAAAACAGAAGATTCTTCCAATGAAAAACATGTGCCTTTTATCGAAGAAAAAAATGATGGAGTTTTGGTGAAAGTGGGACAGAATCAAGCACATCCTATGTTGGAAAAACATTACATCAAATTTATCGAAGTGCTGACAGAAGATAAGGTCTGTCGGGCAGAGCTGAAACCCGGTGATGTACCAGAAGCTTGGTTCCCGGTAAAAAAAGAAGATATTATCGAAGCAAGAGAATGGTGCAACGTGCACGGACTATGGAAAAGTTAGGAGGAAAAGATGATAGAAGAAAAATTCAATATGCCACTTTTGGGCGATGATTTCCCAAAATTGACAGTTCAAACGACACAAGGAAAGAAAAATATCCCGGGTGATTATGAAGGAAAATGGTTTGTCTTGTTCAGCCATCCAGCAGATTTTACACCAGTCTGCACGACAGAATTCTATGGTTTCCAAAAACGCTACAAAGATTTTAAAGAAATGGGCGTGGAATTGATCGGAATGTCGATCGACCAGGTTTTCTCTCATATCAAATGGACAGAATGGATCGAAGAAAATCTGGATCAGAAGATCGAATTTCCTATTATCGCTGCCAATGACCAGATTGCTCTAAAATTAGGAATGCTACATCCTGGAAAAGGGACTAATACCGTGCGGGCTGTCTTCGTCGTCGATCCCAAAGGAAAAACCAGACTTGTTCTCTATTATCCGCAAGAAATTGGTAGAAATATGGATGAGATCGTGCGTGCTGTCAAAGCATTGATCCTTTCCGATGAAAATGGAGTCGCTGTACCAGCTAATTGGCCTGAAAATGAATTGATCAAAGACCGAGTGATCATTCCACCGGCTTCAAACGTCGAAGAAGCCAATAAACGCAAGAACAACAAAGATTGCTATGACTGGTGGTTCTGCCACAAAAAACTTTGAGGATAGGAAGAAAAATGAAAAAGAGATTCTTGCTGATCGTGATCGATATCAGGAAAAAAGAAGCTGTAACCGTTCAAAAAATATTGACGGAATGGGGATGCTTCATAAAAACACGTTTAGGTTTACATGAAGGTGTTCTGGAAGATTGTTCTGAGATCGGAACGATCTTCTTGGAACTGGTCGGTGCAAAAGAAAAGCATGAAGAATTATCCAGAAAATTGAACTTGTTACAGGGCGTTCATGCAAAATTGGTGAATATGAACACGGATAATTAAATGGAGGTAAAATGGAGTTTAAAAATAGTGAAACAGCAAAAAATCTGATGAAATCATTTGCCGGTGAATCGCAAGCGAGAATGCGCTATACATATTACGCTTCAGTCGCTCGTAAAGAAGGTTTTCGTCAGATCGAAGAGATCTTCATCGAGACCGCAGAAAATGAAAAAGAACATGCAAAACTTTTCATGAAAGATCTAATCAAAAACGGCATCAATGAAGAAGCTATCGAGATTACAGCTGGCTATCCTGTCTGTTATGATGACACACTGAAGAATTTGGAGTGTGCTGCAAATGGCGAAAATGAAGAATGGACAGAACTTTATCCAAACTTTGCCAAAGTCGCTGATGAAGAAGGATTTTGCGAGATCGCCAAAACTTTCCGCAATGTGGCAAAAGTAGAAAAGAGACACGAAGAAAGATATCGCAAACTCTGGAAAAACGTGAAAGAACACACCGTTTTCAAAAAAGAGGGAAAAGTTTTTTGGAAATGTCGAAATTGCGGGCATATAATGGAATCGATCTTGGCTCCAGAAAAATGTCCCGTTTGCGATCATGGGCAAGAATATTTTGAGATCTGGCAGGAAAATTATTAATTTTTCAAAAATTCTTTACGAAATTTTTCTCATTTGAAAAATGTCAAAAATTGCTGAGAAATAAAAAATCAGGAGGACGTTATGCAGAAGTATGTCTGTGAAGTCTGCGGATATATCTATGATCCAGCAGAAAATGATGAAGTGGCTTTTGAGGATTTACCCGAAGATTGGGTCTGTCCCGAATGCGGTGTTGGAAAGGACATGTTCAGTCCGGTAGATTAATTTCAGCTGGGGATGTTGGTAAAATCCAATATCCCCATTTTTGGAGGAAATATGTTTAATGATCATTTTAATGAGATCATCGATTATGCAGTGGAAAAAGAACAAGAAGCGGTTGAATTTTATCAGTATTTGCAGAAACAAGCGAAATTTTCTGCTCAGAGAAAAATGCTGGAAGAATTGGAAAATATGGAAAAAGGTCACATCCAGATATTGGAAAATATTCGCTGTAAAGGATTCGAAAAATTACAGCCCAAAAAAGAAGAAATTGAAGATCTGAAGATCAGTAATTATATGGTTGAAAAGGAACTTGACGAAGATATGGATTACGAAGATATTTTGATCATAGCCATGAAACGCGAAGAAGCTTCCTACAATCTTTACACTGATCTGGCTGCGAATTTCGAGCATGAAGAAACTTCCCAGCTTTTCCAAAGACTGGCAGCCGAAGAAGCTGCTCATAAACATAAATTTGAAGTTCTCTATGATGAAGATATTTTGAAAGATAATTAAGGAGCTGTTTTATGACAAATGAATTCTCTCTAAATGAAGTGATCGAAATGGCTGTTCAAACCGAAAAAAATGGCTATCAATTCTATGATAAAGCGCTCGGAAGAAAAGACCTTTCTAAATCAGCACGAGAAGTGATAACTTCATTGCGCGATGATGAGATCACACACGAAGGCATTTTTAAAAATATGCGCAGCTCAGAAGATTATGAAGCGATCGGCGATCCTGTTGATTGGCAGGAAGCCGCATCGTATCTGCGCACTATTTCTGAAGCTCATGTTTTCAATGAACCTGATGCTTCGATCAAACTGGCGACAATGGCAAGTGACGAACATCAAATTATCGAATATGCCATTCAATTTGAAAAAGACACATTGCTCTTCTTCCACACGATCCAAAAAAATATCAAAGATGATAAAACTCTGAAAATTTTGAATAGGATCATCGATGAAGAAATTTCTCATGTGATCAAATTGAAAAACATCCAAAAAATGTTAAAGGATTTGGAGTAATTATGAAAACAGATATCGAGATTGCTCAAGCTGCTGAACAAAAAAAGATCATCGATATCGCAAAAAAAATTGGATTACAAGATTCTGATCTCGATCTTTATGGAAATTACAAAGCAAAAGTAAAATTCTCTGCACAAAAAAAACTGGAAAATAAAGATCATGGTCAATTGATCCTTGTTTCAGCGATCACGCCTACTCCAGCTGGCGAAGGTAAAACGACAACTTCGATCGGGATTTCAATGGCTTTGAATAAACTCGGCAAAAATTCGAGCGTTGCTATCCGCGAACCATCTTTAGGACCAGTTTTTGGAATCAAAGGCGGAGCTGCTGGTGGTGGTTATTCGCAAGTTATCCCGATGGAAGATATTAATCTGCATTTTACCGGCGATATGCATGCGATCACAGCAGCGAATAACAATCTGGCAGCGTTGATCGATAATTCCATTTATAATGACAATCCATTCCACATCAATCCGCGCACCGTAAGTTGGCGCCGGGTGATGGATTCAAACGATCGTGCTTTACGCAATATCGTGATCGGTCTTGGTGGAAAAAAGCAAGGTGTTCCGCGCGAAGATGGTTTTGACATTACTCCAGCTTCTGAAATAATGGCGATCTTGTGCCTTTCCAACAATCTGGATGAACTAAAACAAAAAATTGGTGAAATCACAGTCGCTTTAACTTATGACAACAAACCAGTTAAAGTGAGAGATATGGGATTTCAGGGAGCGATAACCGCACTTTTAAAAGATGCCTTGAAACCAAATCTGGTGCAAACGCTGGAAAATACTCCAGCTTTTGTACATGGTGGTCCTTTTGCGAATATTGCGCAAGGAACTAACAGCATCATCGCCACGAAAACAGCTCTCAAACTTTCCGATTATGTTGTTACAGAAGCAGGTTTTGGCTTTGATCTGGGCGCAGAAAAATTCTTCGATATTGTATGTCCTTATGGAAAATTTTGCACTTCGGCTGTGGTTCTGGTCGCCACCGTGCGTGCGATCAAACACCATGGCGGCGTGAAGCTGAAGCATTTGAACGAACCGAATTCGAAAGCGGTGGAAAAAGGTCTGGAAAATCTGGAAAAACATCTGGAAAATATTCGTAAATTTGGCATGAAATCAGTTGTGGCAATCAATAAATTTATTTCTGACACAGAAGAGGAATTGCAGATCGTGCAAGATTTTGCCCGCAAAAATGGTTTTGATGCAGCCGTCGTCGATTATTGGAGCAAAGGAAGCGCTGGAGGCTTGAACCTGGCAGAAAAAGTTATCAATATGATCGAGGGAAAAGTTTGTGAAATGCGAAAGCTCTATGATTGGAATCTGCCAGTTGAAGAAAAAATATTGAAAGTCGCCCGTGAAATTTATGGTGCAGAAAAGATCGACCTGACTAAAAACGCCAGAAAGGATCTGCGCTATATCAACAAATTTGGTTACAATAAATTGCCTGTTTGCATTGCTAAAACGCAGAAATCTCTCTCTGATAATCCTAAATTACTTGGAAGACCAAAAGATTTTCTGGTTACTGTCAGAAATATTCTCGTCGCTTCCGGTGCAGGTTTTTTGATTCCAATCACTGGTGATATCATGAGAATGCCAGGTTTACCAAAAACACCTTCGGCAATGAAAATTGATGTTTCGATTGATGGTGAAATTAGTGGTCTCTTCTAAACTTCGGAATCTGCGAAACTTTACTGAATGTAGAAAAATCCTTCTCCGAAGATTTGAAAATCAACTAAAAAATTCAACATTCTAATAACCCAAGCGAGTGGGAATATTTGGAAATTGAGGAGGTATAAAATGAGTTTTTTCCAAAAAAATGATATCATCGAAATGGCGGTCAAGATCGAACAGCAGGGATTTTCTTTTTATGAGGCTGCCAGTAAAAGAGAAGATATCGAAGAAAAATCGCGGAAATTGTTCAGATATTTGCGTGATGAAGAAAAGAAACACGAGAAAATTTTTCGCGATCTGCGTGATGCGATTGACTTGAAGCATCTCCAGGATGAAGTAAACTGGCAAGAAGAGTCAAAATATATTGAATCAACTGTGAATGACCACATTTTTTCTGATCCTCAAAAAGCGATCCAGATGGCTGCAAAGGCAAAAAATGCCAAAGAATTGATCAATTTCGCAATTGCCTTTGAAAAAGATACGATGCTCTATTTTCATTCTATCAGAAATTCTCTCACAGAACCAAAAGCAAAAGCAGCTTTGAATGATATTATTAACGAAGAAATTTCACATTTGAAAAAATTAGAAGGATTTGACCTTTGATATTTTTAAAACAAAAAATGATGAATAAAGTGCTCTATGCACTTTTACCTATCACATTGTTCGCTGTTTTTCTCTTCGGCTGGCGCATTCTCACAGTCGTTCTGATCACAAATTTCTTCGCCTTCCTGACAGAATACATTTTCATCCGTCAAAAAAAAAATGGAAAAGTCAGCATGGCGGTTTTCGTGACGGGAACTCTGTTAGCACTCACACTGCCGCCAACCATACCGTTCTGGATCGCAGCAGTCGGAGCGATCATCGCAATAGCCTTTGGAAAAATGGTCTTCGGCGGTTTTGGAATGAATGTTTTCAATCCAGCAATTGTCGGCAGAACGTTCATCTATATTTCTTTTCCAAATGCAATGACGATCAATTGGCTGGAACCTTTCAGCAAATTTCCTGGTGGATTTGCTGTTTGGCAAAAAGTAGAAGCGATCACCAGTGCTACTCCGATCTCGATCTATAACGAAACAGGAGATTTAGCAAAGTTTCCGCAGCTTTTTTTGGGAAATATTGCCGGCAGCATCGGTGAAACAAGTGCACTTTTGATCATTCTGGCTGGCATCTATTTGGTCGTAACGAAAACAGCCAATTGGAAAGCGATCTTTTCTTTACTCGTTTCTGCATTGTTCTTCAATTTCGTTTTTTATGGTAATGCAGCTTTTGCCTTCATGTTCAGCGGTGGTTTGCTTTTTGGAGCTATTTTTATGATCACCGATCCTGTTTCGCTTCCAAAAAATAAAACAGCAATTTGGATTTACGGTTTTCTGGTGGGATTTTTAACGATCTTCATCCGCAAATTTTCGCTCTTCACCGAAGGTTTTATGTTCGCTTTGCTTCTGGGAAATACCTTTATGCCGATCATCGAATTTGCTCTGAACAGATCCAAAAAGAAAGGAGCGAAACGTGGCTAAAAAAAGATTCATCGAAACGCGCTTTTATTCAATATTTTTTATGGTGATCATAACCGCTTTCTTTATCAGCATCTTATCTGCCTTTTATCTTTTGACAGAAAAAAAGGTAAATACTCTCAAAGAAAATACTGAGAAGAAATTGGTTTTGAACTCCTTCGATCTGCCTGCTGATGACGTGCAAAATTTTGATAAATTTATCAAAATTCAAAATTTGCAAAACAGAAATTATTATATTGCAGAAAGATCGGGGAAATTGATCGGCTATTGCTTTCCTATAAATGGAAAAGGCCTTTGGGGCTCCATCAATGCTCTGATAGCTGTCACGCCAGATTTCCAGAGAATAATCAATTTGGAGATCGTTGACCAGAACGAAACACCTGGCTTGGGTGGTAGGATCACAGAAGATTGGTTCAAAGATCAATTTCGCAAAAAAGTGCTTTTGGAAAATGGCGAAATTGTAGAGTTCCAATTAGTTTCTGAAGATGAAAACACGAATAAAGCTCAGATCAATCAGATCACGGGAGCAACTCTTTCCAGTCGCTCTGTGCTGAAAATGATCGAAGAAGAATACAGCGAAATTTTGAAGGTTCTGAAATGACGAAAAAAGATATTTTCCTGAATAGCACTTTCACTGAAAATTCCGTTTGGAAACAAATTCTGGGTATTTGCTCAGCGCTAGCAGTTACGAATCTGATGATCAATAGTCTTGTGATGGGCTTGGGAGTGATCTTCACATTAGCGCTTTCCAGCTTCACGATCTCTCTTTTGCGCGAATATATTCCAAAACGGATCAGGATGATGGTGCAAACTTTGATCATCGCTTCTTATGTGATAATTGTCGATCTTTTTCTAAAGGCTTTTTTGCCTGAGATCAGCAAAAATCTGGGACCTTACGTCGGCTTGATCATCACAAACTGCATTATTATGGGTAGAGCAGAAGCTTTCTCCAGCAAAAATCCACCAGTTGATTCATTGATAGATGGAATTGGTGCTGGTTTGGGTTATACACTCGTTCTCATCATCATCTCTTTTGTCCGCGAATTATTTGGCTTTGGCACAATCTTCGGTTTCACGATCTTGGGTGATTGGTGGACGAAATGGTCGATCATGGTGATGGCACCCAGCGCATTTTTCATGCTGGCGATCTTGATCTGGATCATCAATAGTCCAAAAAAGGAAAAGGTGAAATAACATGGAATTGAGTTCATTTATCATTTTTTTGGCAGCGATCTTCACCAGCAATATTCTGCTTACAAATTTTCTGGGAATGTGTTCTTTTCTTTCCGTTTCAAAAGAGATAGAATCTTCGCTCGGACTCGGTTTCGCTGTCGTTTTCGTGATGACTATGACTTCTGCTTTGAACTATCTTGTTTATCATCACATTCTCGTTCCGATGAACATCGTCTATTTGCAATACATCATTTTCATTCTGGTGATCGCAGCTTTTGTGCAATTGATCGAGATCATCATTGAGCGCTTTTCACCGCTTCTCTATTATAGTTTGGGAATTTTTTTACCTTTGATCACCGTGAATTGTGCCATTTTGGGAGTTTCGCTATTTTTGATCATCAGAAACTACAGCTTTGTTCAATCTGTTGCTTATGGTGCTGGTAGTGGTTTGGGTTGGCTATTAGCGATCCTTGCCCTTGCTGGCATTCGTCAGAAAGTGAAAGAAAAATTCGTACCGATCGGTCTGCGCGGAGCTGGTCTCAGCTTGATCATCACGGGAATTATGGCGCTGGCTTTCATTGGCTTTTCCGGCGTTGTGATCATTCAATAATGGAGAATTTATGTTGTTTGGAATAATCAACACAGTCCTGATCGTTTCTGCTATTTCCGGAATTCTGGCTTTTTTGTTGGTTATAGCTGATCTGGTCTTTGCTAATTATGGAGAATGTAAGATCACGATCAATGACAAAAAAGAAGTGAAAGTAGAAGGTGGAGATTCGCTTCTTTCCACTTTGAATGAGAATAAAATATTTCTCGCTTCTGCCTGCGGTGGACGAGGAAGTTGTGGATTTTGTCGTTGTAAAGTTACTGCTGGAGCAGGTCCCATCCTTCCTACGGAAAAACCATTTCTTTCTCCGCAAGATATAAAAGATGATTTTCGTCTGGCTTGTCAGGTGAAAGTGAAAGAAGATATTAAGATCGAAATTCCGGAAGATATTTTCAATATCAAAAAATTCAAAGCAAAAGTTTCTCAGATAAAAGACCTTACTCATGATATTAAAGAACTGCATCTGCAACTTCTTGAACCGCAGGAAATTGATTTTAAAGCAGGACAATATGTTCAGCTCCAATCCAATAAATATGCGAAAATAAAAAAATCGGTGAGTCGAGCCTATTCTATCTCTTCTTCCCCGGATAAAAACAAGGAAATAGAATTGATCATCCGCAAAGTTCCTGACGGCATTTGCACAACCTGGGTGCACGAATATTTACAGGAAGGAGAAGAAGTTAATTTCACCGGTCCTTTTGGAGATTTTTATATCAGAGACTCAAAAGCTGATATGATATTTATTGCTGGAGGTTCTGGCAAAGCTCCTATCAAATCTATGATCGAATACCTTTCCAAACACAAAACTGAACGCCGTATGGTCTATATCTTTGGTGCCAGAGCCAGAAAAGATCTTTATTACACAGAACATTTTCAGAATTTGGAAAAGCAATTCCCCGACTTCACTTATCTGCCGATTTTATCTCGTCCCACCGCACAATGCAATTGGAATGGAAAATGTGGTTATGCGCCTAATTATTTTGATGAATTCATCAAAGATCCAAAAAATACAGAAGCCTATCTTTGTGGTAGTCCTGGAATGATCGATGCTGTCGAAAAAGGATTGAAAAAGAAAGGCGTTTCGTCTGAAAATATTTATTACGATAAATTCGCTTAAAGAGGTTGATATGAAAGAAACTCCACAAGAAAAAAAAATAAGACAAAATTTGCAAGAAAGCGGAATTTCACCCCAAGGATTTTTGGGCGAAGATGAGCGTCATATTCACGAAATAGTCGCCACCGATTTAGCTGTTTTAGAACGCCTGGGCAAAACTAAAGAAGAAATAGCCGATCGAATGGAGTTTTTCTCGCAAGAAGCATTTTCTCATTATGATGGAAATGTTATTATCGATCAAATTTATGAGATTGAATATGATACGGTGAGAGGTAAAATTCCTTGTCCTTTTGATCATCCCGGATTATTTCGTAAAGGTGAAATAACTCTAAACAATCTACACAAAAATCTGAAAATTAGCTGGACACCGTTAAATATTCACATGATCCGTGCTCATGGTTTTTTTGAAGGTAAGGGCGCAAAACACAGGTTAGAACCAAAAGATTTAATAGAAATTTTGTTTAAATAGGAGAGATGATGAAAATTACAAATGAATTGTTTCAAGAAGCGATTGAATTGGAAATGAACGTTTATGAACTTTATTCGATATTTCATGATTATTTTCCTGAAGATGCTGATTTTTGGTGGGAAATTTCCTTGGAAGAAAAAAATCATGCTGCCTTGATACGTTCAGGCCAAGAACATTTGGCAGAAATGAAACTTTTCCCTGATGAAATATTGCCTGATTCATTAGAAACAATCAAAGAAGAAAATGAAAAAATTCGCCAAATTATTGAGAAATGGAAACAAATACCAGGAACTCGAAAAGAAGCTTTTCAAACAGCTTTTCAATTGGAAAATTCAGCTGGAGAAGCTCATTTCCAAGAAGCTATGACAGAAGACAAACCGTCGAAAGTGTTAGAAATATTTCAGCAACTGAACGAAGAAGATAAAGATCATGCTCAGCGGATAAAAAATTATTTGGAAGAAAAAAATATCTAGAGCTAGTTAGATAGCTCTTGCAAACTCAAAAATCATTCATTTAAAAAACTAAAAATAATAGCTTATATTTTGGTCTTTTTTTTATCTGTTTAAAATTTCACCACTTTCTCATCTTTTGCAAAAAAGACTCTTTTGAGCCTCTTTTGTCAGAAAACTTTTTCCTATTTTCCAAGTTTTCATATTCCGCATTATCATAACCTACTCAGCCAGAACCGAATCAAAGATATTGAAAGTAATTTTTTTCGGTTTGATCGGTAAATTGATCTCGAATTCCTTTCCTGCACCTTCGATCAGAACACGTTTTCTGATCAAACGTTCATTTCCAAAATCTATTTCAAAAGGTATATAGCTGATAAAATCTGGACTGACGTTTTTCTGTTTGATCTTGCAGATAGCTTTATATTTCGTCTCTTTCCCTTTCACGATATCATAATCGAATTCAAACTTGGGAATTTCGTTACCATAGACCCATTGATCAAAAAACCAATCACTATCTGCGCCGATATGTTTTTTCACAATGTTTTGAAAATCTTTTGTTGATGCACTTTTATGTTGATATGAATGATAAAAATCTCTTAGCATTGCCTTAAATTTGGTTTCGTCAAAGGTTTTCAGGTCGATCATCAGATTGCGCAGCATATGAAAGATCCAGGCCCCTTTTCCATAATTTATGTAATAGGGAGCTCGCGAACCGAGCCAGACGGGAGCATCCTGCTTATTTTCTTTACGCTTGAGATAGTGTTGTTCGATAATAGCATTGCGCCATTTATCCAGGATATTAAAATATTTTACGTTATCGTTCAAGGAAGATTGCAGAAACCAGAGGCTGCTGAATTCTGCCAAACCTTCAAAGAGCCATTTCTCGTGATATGTTCTGATTTTCACACCGCAACCCCACCATTGATGTGCCACTTCATGAGCTCGCAATTGCACAAAATCCGATTTGTTAATATTGATATCTGTATATACTTTGTAAACTGCATCGGTCAGAAAATCATCGGAGTAAAAATTGACCAGACCTGGAAATGCCTGCCCGGAAAGTAATACAGGAATTTCTACAACTGTCAGAGTATCATAGATACAATCGCCATAAATATTTTGATAAAATTCAATGCTGTTTGCCACATCAGCTTTGGCATCTTCCAGGTTTTTATCCAGATAAAGTGAAAGAAGCGGTAAATCTTTATGGCGGAATTTTTCATGCTTGAATTTTCCCATATTGAACGGTGCAAAATTTACAGGATGAACTGTTTTCCAGTTTGTAGTTTTAAATTTATCTTTTTTTTCTTCAAATACTTTTTTACCAACGCTTATCAGATCATAATTTTCTGGATAATGGAAAGTGATATCAAATTGTTTGAATTGAAAAGAAGGAAAATGAGGATACCAGAAATTATAATTTCGGATCTTCACGATATTTCCACCCTGATAGATCAAGTCTCCATGATAATCGATCGAAATTGTTTTTTGCTGATCTTTTGCGATTGTTTCAGATAATTCCAGCCAAAGATCTACTCCATCCTTCTTTTTATAGAAATTGAGTATATTTCCTTCTTCATCATGAACTCTGTCAATTTCCAATTCCTGCAAAATTCTGAAATTGATCCATCGGCTGTAGGGATTCAATCCGCTAAATTTAATTTTACAATTAGCAGAAAAATCCAATCGAGTGGAAATATCAGCCACGATAATATATTGATCAATCGTGATCTGATCTTTAGTTTCCAGACTTGGATCAGTTCCAGAGATTCTGTCTTCTTCACAATGAAAAGAACAGACTATTTCACGATAATTATCTGCCATCGTTATGCGTTTCTGACGTTTGGAAAAAGTCACTTCTTCGATACTGGCGGGATCATATTCAAAAAAGATCGGTTCATATTTATTTGAATTACTAATTAATTGGACATAAAGATAATTTTTCAATTCATCACTCAGTATTGCCCTGATCAATTTTTCATCATATTCATTCTCATTTTTATGATCATAAAGATATTTCAGACATTTCTGAATTGTGCTGTCATAGTCTTCTTCGATCTTTTGATAGGAAAATTCCAGATTTTTTTGAAATTCATTTAAAATTGCACTATTGAAGATAATAAAAAGAAAATCAAAATTTCTGCGATATTCTTCTACTTTGTATTCGGAATATAAACTTCTTTTACTCACTTCGGTGGGTGGAACAAAAGAGAAATTTCCTTTACCCGTAAAAATTGCAGCCACTTTTCTTTGATTTACTGGAGATAGCAAAATCAGCTGTCCTTCCAGCAGATCAAATTCAGCAGCATCTTTGCTGAACCGAAAATTTTTCACACGGGCAACTTGATTTTCCTCGACAGTGAGATCATTCAGATCTTGATAGATGATATTTGCTTCATTCGCAGAAATTTGGCTAATAAATATCAATATCCAAATTGTTAGAAAAAATAATTTCTTCATTGTTCGCTCCTTTTTTCGCTTAATGGCTGGCAGATTGCACGTTCTTCTTGTTTCTCTTCAAAAGTGAAAGTGAATTATGTGATAGAGAAACTTTCCAACAATTCTTCAGCGCTGTGAATTAAAATTTTACAAATATAGCTGATAATTTTGATCATCAACTTAATTGACCTGCACATCTTTTTTGCAACCATATCTCTGAGTTACCAAAAAAAAATTTTATAATGATCACTCAATAAATTTTTTTCAGATTTGAAAATTCTGAAAATCTTGCAAGTAAAAAAACGTAAAAATAAGAAATCCTTTGCAGTTCTTTTTTCGTAAAAGGGAAACGGAGAGAAGCAAGGAGAATGGGGAGATAGGGGTTTAGGGGCTAAAGGTTTAGAAGTTTAGAAGTTTAGGGGTTTAGAAAGAATGAAGAGAAAAAAAAGTTGAATGTTGAAAGTAAGAAATCATTTGTTATCCTGAATTATTTACCAACACCCAAAACCCAAAACCTCAAACCCTATTTACTTTGTCATCCTGAGCGGAGTCGAAGGAAGAAGAAAATGGGGAAAAGGGAGAAGGGAGAAGGGAGAAGGGAGAAAGAGCGGGGAAAGTTTTGAATGCTTAATTTTAAATTTTTAATTTATAAATCAAATATTCTTCATTCCGTGCAATTCGTGTAATCTGTGAAAATCTGTGGTTCAGACTTTTTACATTATATCATTTGTGTCAATTCGAGTAAATTCGTGGTTTCTTTTTTGCTATTTTTGTGAGATGAGCTCAACATTGGAATGTTGAGTTACTTTTTCAGGATCATTCCGCTCATTTCTGGAATTTCCTTTGTTTTAACAAAATTTTCAGAAATAAGATCATAAAATGTTTGATTGATATCAGAGCATTTTCTGGAAGTTTGATTGTTATTGATCAGAATAAATAATTCTTCCTTTCCCAATTTTCGTTGATAAAAAAGAAGATCATTTTTTGTGGAAATGAGCTTTAATTCACCACGTCGCAGAGCTTTATATTCTTTGCGTAAAGATATCAATTTTCGATAGAAATTGCGCAAAGTTATTTTTTGTGGATCTTCGAAATATTTCCAATCAAATGGGCGGCGATTATCAGGATCGTGTCCACCTCGCATTCCAACCTCATCTCCATAAAAAATATGAGGAGTGCCGATCGTTGTCATTTGAAAGATCAGAGCCAGTTTCAGTTTATTGATATTTCCACGGGCTGCTTCCAGAAAGCGAAAAGTGTCATGACTATCTAAAAGGTTCATCATCACCATGGTTGCTTCTTTCGGGTAATGGCGCAGACCAGCGAGAATTTTTTTCATAAAATTTTGAGGTGAGATTTTTTGTAAGCAGAAGAAATCATAAACAGGATCTTTGAAATATTTATAGTTCATCACAGCATCAAAATAGTCATTATTGATCCATTCTTCAGCATTATGCCAGATTTCGCCCACAAGGTAAGCATCTGGTTTCAGGTTTTTTACTTTTTTTCTGAATTTTTGCCAGAACCAAAAGGGAACTTCATTTGGGATATCCAAACGAAAACCATCGATATCGAATGTGGTCAGCCAGAATTCGCAGACTTTTAAAAGATAGTTCACGATATCCCAATTCACTTCAGCTTCAGCAATATCTTTCACAAAATTTTCATCAGGATGGAAACGTTTGAGATCAAAATTAAGATCTGGCATGATAGCGTGTCCCCACCAGCATTGATAATATTTTTTTGCATTAAAATTTTGATCGATTTTTTCGGGAAGTGGCCACTTATTCCAATCAAACCAATGATAATATTTTGAGTTTTTTCCTTTTTCAATACTATCTTGAAAAGCAAAAAATCCGATGCCCACGTGATTGAAGGCAAAATCTACGATAACTTTTATCTCTTTCTGATGACAGGCTTGAACAAGATCGATAAAATCTTCATTAGAACCGAAATGAGGATCGACCTGATAATAATCATAAGCGTCATATTTGTGATTGGAAGCAGCTTTCACCAACGGATTAAAATAGATGATCGTGACACCAAGTTCAACCAGATAATCCAGTTTTTTTTTCACGCCCAAAAGGTCTCCGCCATAAAAAAGGAAATCGCGATTTACAGCTGTTTTCAATTTTTCTGTATCATTCCAATCTTTCACAAATTCATATTTCTGTTCACGAGCTGCAGGATCTAATTCATTTTTCTTTTGATAATACCATTCAGAAAAATCGGGATTGAGCTTGCTATCGCCATTACAAAATCGATCGGTGAAGATCTGATAAATTATTCCATCTTTCACCCAATTTGGAGTGTGAAAATTTTCTAACTTCTTTTCTTGTTTGAAAATCTTTTCTTCTCCAACATCAATAATTGAATTTATATTACCAAATTTATCTTCGACAGCTTCCGCTGCATTATCCAATTTCCAATCTCCATCTACAATAAATTTATACTCATATCTGCCTTCTGCCAGGTCGATCTCGATCTCATAAATTCCATTGCTTTCTTGCAATTTCAATTCATCAGTCTGCCAGTTATTGAAACTGCCAGCAAGATATATATCATGTTCACCACCAATCGGTGGCTGATAAATAAATTTGACTTTCATACTCATTTCCCAGAAATTTTTTTATTCATTTGTTTGAAAGATGAATACTGGTCAATGATTTATTTTCACAATCTTTAAGTATTTCGGATAGTTTAATATGAGCGTCATTTTCTTGTGGTTACATTCTGATAAACTGAAAGTGATAAAGAATATCTGAACATTGTAAAAAATTCTTAAGATAAATCGCAACTCATTACAATGCAAGAAATTATCGAAGTGATGATATTGAATTGAAGAAAAGTTGGTCGGGATGACTGGATTTGAACCAGCGACCTTTCGGTCCCGAACCGAACGCGCTGACCGGTCTGCGCTACATCCCGACTCTAAAGTCATATTTTTTTAGTAAGGTATCTTGTCAATAAAACGGAACTGAAATTATCCAGATCGAAAAAAATTCTTATTGACTTTGAGTCACCGATTTTTAATTTGCCAAAAATTTCGAAGGAGTGTGTTATGAATAGAATGATTCAAATTTTAATCGTAGTAAGTTTCCTGATTGTAGGTTGCGGAAAGGGAAACAAAGATAATGAATCTACTGGTAAAACTGAGATCGTTTTCTGGCAGGCGATGGGAGGCCCTTTGGGTGATGCTCTTGGTGAACTTGTGGAAAAATTCAATAAAACTAATCCTGATATTTATGTCCGATCTATCAATATGGGAAATTATACAGCTCTATCTCAGAAAGTGATGGCATCCATCCAGACTGGAAATCAACCAGATTTAGCACAAGCTTATGAGGCCTGGATCTCAAATATGATCGATGGCGATGTAATTGTTCCAATCGAAGATTTGATTGCAGAAGATGAAGATTTTGGAAAAGAAGACTTGCAGGATATTTATCCGGTTTTCATCAATAGCAACACAATGAATGGTAGGCTTGTTTCTTTCCCTTTCAATAAAAGTGTGCGTGTCCAATATTATAATAAAGACATTCTTTTTCAAAATGATCTTGAGCCCAACAAACCACCGAAAACCTGGAGTGAATTTCGCGAATACTGTAAAAAACTTACTCAGGATACAGATGGAGATGGCAAGATTGATCAGTATGGCACAACGATGAAGATCAGTGCCTGGCAGTTCGAAAATCTCTTGCTGCAGGCAGGTGGTCAAATAATGAATGATGATTATACAAAACCGCTTTTCAACAGTCCTGAAGGCGTGGAAGCATTGAACTTTATCACCAATATTTTAAATGTCGATAAGACCGGTTATCTTTCGCCTGGTTATGAAGGACAAAAAGATTTCACAGCGCAGAAAGTAGCTTTCTATGAAGATTCCAGCGTTTCAATGGCATATATGTTACGCACTGGTATAGACTTCAATATGGGAATTTCTGCCATTCCAACCAAAGAGACGAAAAAGAATATTATTTCTGGAACGAACGTGGTCATCTTCAAAAATGAAGATAAGGAAAAAGAAAAAGCTGCTTGGGAATTTGTGAAATGGTTTACAGATACAGAGCAAACCGCGCGCTGGAGCGAACTCACCTATTATATGCCTGTTCGTAAAAGTGCTTTTCAAGTGGAAGCTTTGAAAAAGCGTCTTGCAAACAATCCTGAAATTGCTTCAGTTTATGAACAGCTTGAAACAGCAACTTTTGAGCCGCAGATCAGCGAATGGTTTGAAGTGCGGAAATATTTGGAAGAACATGTGATCGAAAGGGTGATCCGCGGCATTCTGCAACCGAAAGAAGCTTTGGATAATGCAGCGGAAAAGATCAAAGGAAAAATTGCTGAAAGAGACGAATAGAGGAAAAAATGGAAATAATGATAGAATTTCCTGATGGCTCCAGAAAAGCCTATCCAAAAAATTCAACTGTAATGGATATTGCCGAGAGCATCAGTCATGGCTTGGCGAAGGAAATTGTTACCGCCAGCATCAACGAGAAATTAGTCGATTTGGATCATCAAATCAAAGAAGATGCGAAGATAAAATTATTCAAATTTGATAGTCCTGAAGGAAAGAATGTTTACTGGCATAGTTCGGCGCATTTGAT
Organism: Candidatus Cloacimonadota bacterium; assembly: GCA_018400535.1. Classification (GTDB taxonomy): domain Bacteria; phylum Cloacimonadota; class Cloacimonadia; order Cloacimonadales; family TCS61; genus TCS61. The sequence goes on along the minus strand of JAGYMQ010000047.1, from coordinate 43,455 downwards.
GGCGCAAGCAGTGAAACAGCTTTTCCCAGAAGTAAAAGTTGCGATCGGGCCGGCCATCGAAAATGGCTTTTATTACGATTTTGATAAAGAAGTTCCCTTTACCGATGCTGATCTGGAAAAGATTGAACAACGTATGAAAGAATTAGCAAAACAGGATGAAAAATATATTCGACACAGCATTTCCAAAGCAGAAGCAATTCAAAAATTTGAAAAAATGGACGAGAATTACAAGGTGGAACTTTTGCAAGATATGTCCGCAGATGAAGAAATTTCTTTTTATACACAAGGAGATTTTGTTGATCTCTGTCGTGGACCGCATCTGCCCACGACGAGTAAGATCAAAGCGATAAAATTATTGAAGACTTCGGGGGCTTATTGGCGTGGTGATGAGAAAAATAAAATGTTACAAAGAATCTATGGCATCACTTTTCCCTCCAAAAAAATGCTGAAAAAATATCTTCACGATCTTGAAGAAGCAAAAAAACGAGATCATCGCAAGATCGGTAAAGAACTCGATATCTATTCGATTTCAGATGAAATTGGCCCGGGTTTGGTACTTTGGCATCCAAATGGTGCGCTGATGCGCTCTATCATCGAAGATTATTGGAAAAAACGGCATTTTAAAGAAGGCTATGAATTGGTTGCCACTCCGCATATTGGCAAAGCAGAATTGTGGAAAACCAGCGGTCATCTCGGCTTTTATGACGAAAGTATGTATAGTTCGATCGATGTGGACGAAAAAAAATATTATCTAAAACCGATGAATTGTCCTTTCCATATTGCAATCTATCAATCGCAAAAACGTAGTTATCGCGAATTACCTATCAAATACGCTGAAATGGGAACTGTTTATCGTTATGAAAAATCTGGCGCATTGCACGGTTTGATGAGAGTTCGTGGGTTCACGCAAGACGATGCGCATATCATTTGCACTCCAGAACAGCTTGATGAAGAGATCGAAAAAACTTTGCTTTTCTCACTCGATATGCTGAAGGCTTTTGGTTTTGAAAAATTTGAGATATTTCTTTCTACGATGCCAGAAAAAGCAGTTGGCGAAAGAGACGATTGGGAAAAAGCTTCTCGATCTTTAGAAAAGGCTTTGCAAAAGAATCAGATCGATTTTGAATTGGATGAAGGTGGTGGAGCTTTTTACGGTCCGAAAATTGATATCAAGATCAAAGATGCTCTCAATCGCTCGTGGCAATGTTCGACGATCCAATTTGATTTCAATCTGCCAGCACGTTTTGGCATGGAATATATCGGCGAAGACAATAATTCGCATCGACCTTTTATGGTGCATCGAGCGCTTTTGGGCTCGGTGGAAAGATTTTTCGGAACTTTGATCGAATATCATGCTGGCAATTTTCCGCTCTGGCTCTGTCCTGTTCAAGTAAAAGTTCTGCCCATTTCCGATCAATACCTCGATCATGCGAAAAAAATAAATGCCAGTTTGCTCGCTAATGAAATTCGCAGCAAAGTTGATCTGAAAAATGAAAAGATAGGTTACAAGATCAGAGAAGCAGAAATGATGAAAATTCCTTATATGTTCATCGTGGGACAAAAGGAAGTGGAAGCCAAAACAGTTTCCGTGAGAAAACATCAGCAGGGCGATCTCGGAAGTTTCGGCTTGGAAGAAATGATTGCTCGAATAAAAAAACAGATAGAAAACAAAGTGTGAAAAAGCAGTTTCTTTGATCGGAATTTGTTGAGGAGAATCGATGAACGTTGTGGAATTTATCAGAAATGAATTGCAGCAAGAAGCAGCAGCGATCACACAAGTGGCAGAAAAGATCGACCAGAATGTGGGAAATGCTGTCGATCTGCTCTATAAATGCAAGGGAAAGGTGATCGTTACCGGGATGGGCAAAACTGGTATCATTGCGCGTAAGATCGCTTCGACATTTGCCAGCACTGGAACGACAGCGATTTTCCTACATGCTGCCGAAGGTGTTCACGGCGATCTCGGAGTAATCGATCAAAATGATATCGTAATGGCAGTATCTTACAGCGGGAATACATCAGAATTGCTCTCTATTGTGCCCTATCTCAAATTCCAGCAAATTCCAATTATTGCCCTGACCGGAAATTTAAATTCGGAACTGGCAAAAAATAGCGATGTTATCATTGATTGCAAAATCCCAAAAAAACTTGAACCTTTTGGATTAGTACCAACTGCCAGCACGACAGTTGCACTTGCTGTCGGAGATGCGATTGCTGTCGCTCTACTAAAAAAACGAAATTTCCAACAAGCTGATTTTGCTCGTTTTCATCCTGGCGGAACTATCGGGAAAAGAATGCTTTACAAAGTTAAAGATTTGATGCACACAGGTGATGATAATCCGCTGGTAAAAATTTCAGCAAAGATGGATGAAGTAATTCTGGAAATGACGACAAAAGGTTTGGGCTGCACAAACGTGATCGATGAAACAGGAATTTTGGTGGGAATTGTGACGGATGGCGATCTGCGCCGATTTCTGGCATCAGGTTATACCGATCTTAATATTATTGTGACAAAAGCAATGACGAAAGCACCAAAAGCTACTACATTAGATCAATTAGCCGTTGATGCTCTCAATTTGATGGAAGAAAACAAGATCACGATGCTGCCCGTGGTTGATGAAAAACAGAAACCGATCGGGATGTTGCATATGCATGATCTGATCAATGCGGGTGTTGTTGGCTAAAGGATTTTATTGATTGATCAGTCTTGAAATAAATGAGCTGTTATAAATCGAATCAATTATCAATTTCCAGAAAAAGATGAATAGAAACTGAGAAAAATATTTTTTTCTGAATTCGATTTAGAGAATTTTTTTATTATTCACAAAAAATGTTCATTAGAAAAAGTTCAAAAAACAAATAAAAAAGCTCTATCCATTATGAACAGAGCTTTTTTAAAAGATAGAAATTTATCCAGGATAATTTCCTTGAACATAATCAGAAAGGTATTTCACAGTCATTTCTGTATCTTTTAAAAGAAATCTGACAATATCTCTGATCGACGCTAAACAAACCAATTTACATTTCTTATCTACGATGGGAATATGACGAATGTGCTTTTCTGTCATCACTTTCATCAAATATTCCAGAGTATCATCAGCATGTCCAACGATCAATTTTTTGAACGGAGTCATAATTGTGTTGATCTTAACATCATGGATATCTTCGTTGATATCAGTATTTGCTAATTTATACAAAACATCCCTTTCTGTAACGATCCCGCTGATGCATTCTCCTTTCATAACGATCAAAGCTCCGATCTTTTCTTTGTTCATGCTTTCGACAGCTTTTTGTATCGTTGCTTCAGGATCAATGGAAATGACTTCTTTTTTCATTTTACAAATTTCATTCAGACCTTTGTTCATAATCTCTCCTTTTCTACTTAATTTACTTTTCTAACATCATTATAGACTTTACGATAGATAGTGTATCTTTTTGAAAATTGTTATTTAATGTCAATTCATTTATCGATTATTTTGAGAATTCTTTCTCAAAAAGAAAAATCGATCATAATCCTAATTGATAGCAAAATGATCGATTTCCTGAATTCTTTAATCTATAAAATCTGCGTTTTTGAGAGCAATATTTTATCTAATCCCTAACATACGATCTATCTTGTTCTTATCAAAACCAACGATCGGATAATTATTGATCCACATCTGAGGAACGCCTTGCTGTCCCGTCTTGCGGATCATATCTCGCGCTGCATTTTGATCTCTGGAAACATCAACATCTTTAAATCTGATCTTATTTTCTTTTAAATAGCTTTTTAATTTTCTACACCATGAACAGGTTGGAGTGCTAAATACGACAACTCTTTTCATTTTTATCACCTCTTGGAAATTTTTTATTTAATATAATCACTAATTTTGATTTGTCAAATTTCGGGCTGGGATAATATCTTTTAAATGTAGTAAAATCTTGTTTTTTGCTGATTATAAGATAAAAAATTAGAAATTTTGCAGAATGTTATTGATAATCTTTTTTGCTTCTTTAATTTCTTCTTCAGTAGTAAATTTTCCGGTGGAAAATCTAATTGTTCCTTCCTGATATTTTTCATGAAGATCGATCGCCTGCAGAACATGAGAAACTGAAACTTCATCAGAATGACATGCTGCTCCAGCTGAACAAGCGATTTCGGAAAACAAGGAATATTGAAAGAATTCATCTTTATCCGGGAAGCTGACGTTCAACGTATTTGGGAGACGTTTGATTGGATGACCATTCAAATGCAGATCAGGAGCAATTTTATGCAAATTTTTAAATAATTTGTCTCTCGTTGATCGCATTTTTTTAGACGAAAGTTTAAGATCTCGCTTTGCAATCTCACAGGCTTTTCCTAAGCCAACGATCCCAACGATATTTTCAGTTCCAGGACTCAGTCCTTTTTCTTGTTCGGCCCCAAAAATAATTTTGTCTAATTTTGTTCCTTGCTTGATAAAAAGTGCTCCAATCCCTTTTGGTGCATAAAGTTTGTGACCGGCGATCGAGAGTAGATCAACTCCCAGATCTGCAACGTTTACAGGAACTTTGCTGATCGATTGAGCTGCATCAGAGTGAAAACAGATACCATTTTTATGAGCAATAGCACTGGCTTCTTTGATCGGTTGCAATGTACCGATCTCGTTATTGGAATGCATGATCGAGATCAAGCTCGTTTCTGCTCGAATTTCTCTTTTCAGATCAGATAAATTTATTTCACCAAATTGGTTAACTGGAAGATAGGTGACAAAAAATCCCTTTTTCTCTAAATATTTACAAACTTCCAAAATAGCAGGATGTTCGATCTGCGAGGTGATAATGTGACTTTTTGGAGGATTAAATTTGGCTGCATATCCGCGCAGAGCAAGATTGTTTGATTCAGTACCGCCACTGGTGAAAATAATTTCTTCTGGTTGACAATTGATCAAAGCTGCAACCTGGCTTCTGGCTTTTTCCAAAGCTCGTTTCGCATCAATTCCAAAAAGATGAGAGCTGGATGGATTACCAAATTTTTCCCTCAAATAAGGTAGCATCGCTTTGCGCACTTCAGGATCGATGGGTGTGGTCGCATTATAATCGAGATAGATCATCATTTTCTCGCTTTTTTTCAGGCATAGATTTGATATAAACATCGTTTTGTGGGAAAGGAATCTCGATATTATGATCTTTGAATTTTTTCCAGATATCCAGCCTGACATTACTTTGAATATTGGCCAATCCCTTTTCAGGGTCTTGTATCCAGAAACGAACTTCCAGATCGATAGAACTTGAATTGAACTCGGTCAAAAAAACACTAATTTCATTTTTTCTGATGATGCGTTGATTCTGTAATGCTGCTTCTTTCATAAGTTGCATTGCTTTGGGAATATCGGTGTCGTAGGAAACTCCCACCAGAATTTTCAGACGGATCATCCGATCAGTGTGAGACCAATTGATAACTTTTTGTGTTATCAAATTTTCATTGGGAATGAGATGTTCTTTTCCTTCGATCGTGGATAGCGTGATATATCTTGCACTCATCGATTTCACATTGCCAAAAGTATCATCGATCTCGATCACATCACCCGGCTTGATCGATTTATCAAGAAGTAAGATGAATCCGCTGGTGTAATTGGATACGATCTTTTGCAATCCAAAACCGATCCCGACGCCGATTGCACCGCCCAAAACTGCGAAAGTTGTCAGCTTCACTCCGATAACATTTAAGCCAAATAGGGCAGCGATAAAGAGCAGAATAATTTTCAAAGATTTATTTAGCAGTACTTTTAGCGAGGGATTTAAATCCTTGCTTTGATCGATCTTTTTTTGCAAAAAGTTTGCAATTCTAAGCGCTGACCAAATCGCAATAAACAGTATAATGATGCCTTTGAACAGCAAAAGTAGTGTCAATTCATTTTCACCATAACTAAAACGAATAGTTTCCAAAAAAGTTGTGAGATCATCTAATAAATGAAAAATATTCAGAATGATGATGATCCAGAGGATTGTTCTGAAAAATTTGAACCAGATATTTTTTTGGAAGAAATGGGAAAAGATCTTGATCACAAGGAAAGCTAGAACAAGGTTGTTCGTGATATTCAAGAGTGGATTTTTCCAGCCGAACTTACCAACAAGATAATTTGCGATCGAGATAAAGATCAAAAAGATGAAAGGTAGAAAAACTTTAGTGATCGGGAAAGAGATTTTCCAGCTTGAGATGTATCTATTCTTTTTCAGGATCGAACTGAGTAAATAGGAAAAGAAATAGAGAATTATAATGATCCCGATCTGATATAAACTATCGCGGATGAATATATTCGCGATCATCCAAGTTTTGGCAACGCTAAAAATTTCAGGAAAATTTAAAAAAGCAAATAAATTCTGGTCCATATTTGACCTCTAAATAGAAAACGGACAGGATATCTTCCAGTCCGTTTTCAACTTAAATCTCACGACATCTTATAATGAGTAATAATCTTTGCGATTATCCACGATCTCAGCACTTTCTTTCAGGTCTCGGTACCATTCGTTCAAATGTTCGTTTTCTGCTTTTTCCTGCTCTTTCGTGATCAGCTGTTCTTTTTGTGCTTCAAATTTTTCCATATCGGGTTCTGTTCTTGCTGTGATGTGAGCAATATAAGCGCCATTGGAATCTTTGATAAGTTCAGTGTATTCATCTTTTTTGTGTGCCAGGATCGTTTCATTCAGGATTTCACTTTTACGCAGTCCGGTAATAGTTTTATCGATTGTTATCTCTTCCGCTTCGATGATCTGAAGCTCTTCATCTTTTTCGGCAGCGGCAAAGAATTCAGCAGGATCATGCTGTTGATAAAATTCTTTTCCCTTTTCGATGGCGAGTTGTGTGGTTTTTTCTTCTTTCACTTTGCGGCGGATCGTATTTTTTTGAGATTCATAATCCAGGTAATGATCACCAACTTTGTAAGAAATTTCGGCGATGATAAAATCGTCCCCACGTCCTTTGATGGGTTCTGCTACGTCACCGACGTCATGAGAAAAAGCGAATTTGACCATTTCTTCTTGTGAGCCGATGCCAGGAATGAATTTTGCATCTTCTTCAAATTCTCTGGTCTCGCGTACTTGATAGGCAAGGTCTTTGGCGATCTTTTCCAAACCTTCTTCTTTCGCTTGTTCATACAGATCATTTGCACGTATGATATGATTTTCTTTTGTTTTTTCGGAAGCTTCAGTATTGATCAAAATGTGGCTTGCTTTCACCTGTTCTTGGCCTTCTGAATTCGTATTTTTATCAAAAACTTTTATAATGTGCCAGCCGAACTGAGACAAGACTGGTTCACTGATCTTACCAATTTCTAAATTAAAAGCAGCTTCGGAAAATTCTGGCACCATTCTTTCTTTGGTGAAATAACCCAGATCTCCGCCTTTATCTGCACTTGGACCTTCTGATAGTTCACGGGCTGCTTCGGCAAAATCGATTTTATTTTCTGTGATATAATTATAAATTGAATCTATTCTTGTTTTTGCCAGCGCTTTATCTTCTTCGCTTGGTTCTAATGGAATATTTACATATTTGAATTTACGAGATGGTCCTCTTTTATAATCTTCTTTATGATCTTCATAGTATTCTTGCATATCTTCGTCGGTAACTGTATAAGTCATTTTTTTTGGATCGAAGAAGATGATGCGGGCTGAGGCTTTGTCGTTTTCATCGATGTATTGCTGTCTCACTTCTTCTTCCGTGACGGTTACTTCGGCTTTGACGTGTTCATATAATTTTTCATAGGGCAGAGTGCTACGAATTCTCATTTCCATCCAATTTGCAAATTCGGCATTATCCATTAAGATGGATTCATATTTGTTGTAATCGAATTTGCCATCTGTTTGTAATTGTTCGATTTCACGCACATCTTCGCCAGGATTTTTCAATTTTTCGACGATATCTTGATCGCGAACTTTGATCCCACGTTTTTTCAATTCACGATCAAAAAGGATCTGTTGCACTAATTGATCCCACGTTTGATCATTCAATCTTTTTGCGGTAGCATCATCAATTTCCTGTTCTGGATTTGCTTGATAATGATTTGCGAAAGTTTGTTCCAAAATATCACTATATTCTTGAGGTGTGATCTTTTTACCGCCAATAATTCCAACGTATTCCTTTTCGATAAAAATGCTGGTGACGCCACGAATAGTCATCGAAATAATAAAAACAGCTGCGATCACGATAATGATCCACGGAGCATGTTTTCTCATGCCTTCAAACATAATATCCTCCAATGATTTATAAAATTTCTTTGTTCGATATTTTTGATTGTGCAATAACTTAAAACAGTGCTATTTGGACAAGCTTTTTTTGGAAAAACCTGAGCAGGTAAATTAGCAAGATGTTTATATATAATATTTTTAGAAAGAAACAAATTTAGCGAGAATTTTTTTAGAATCCCAAAAAATCTTCGATGATCGGTCGCAGTTGTGAAACTGTAATCGGTTTTTCCAAAAATTCTATGCAATCTACACCTTGTGTTTTCACTTTGATGTGATCGGTCGCATATCCCGTCATGAACAGGATTGGTATTTTTGCTTTTTCTTTTATGATCCGAGCTGCTTCGATGCCATCCATTTTCCCTGCCAGTCGGATGTCCATCAGGATCAAGTCAGGTTTTTCTTTTAAAGCAATCTCAACTGCTGTTTCGCCTTTTGGAATAGGGTCAAGAGTTTCGACACCTAATTTTTTCAGATCATTGGATAGGCTTTTTGCTGTTAAAATTTCATCTTCAACGATCAAAATTTTCAGTTGTCGCGCAATATTTTTAAATTCTTGGTTCATAGAGACCTTCCTTAACAATTATTTTACAATGAAAACTTTTGTCTTGGATCAACATAAATTTGCCTTGCAATTGATATGTTACGAGATCTTTCACGGTCTGTAAACCAAATCCCAGATCGTTATTTTGATCAAAATTATCGGGTAAGCCAATGCCGTTGTCAGAAATGTCGATGACCATTTCATTATCATTGGTTAATTGAAGCTTGATCTTTATCTCGCCTTTTTGATGATCAGGGAAAGCATGGTTAATGGAATTAGTGATAATTTCGTTCAGCGCAATTCCCAGCGGCATTGCGGTATCGATCAGCACTTCGATCTCGTCACCGCAGATCTGGATCTTGATGTTTTGCGGTTTGGAGACCAAACTTTTTTTCAGAAGTTCGGTGATACTTTGAAAATATTTTTTCAAGGAGAGTTGTGATAGATTTTTTGATTCATAGAGCTTTTGATGAACCAGAGCCATACACAAAATTTTATTTTCAATTTCGTGAAAAATCTTTTCAATTTCTCTATTTTGTAGATACGAAGATTTCAAACGCATCATAGAAGAGATCACTTGCAAATTATTTTTAGTGCGATGATATAATTCCTGAAGTAGCGTATTTTTTTCTTGAATTGTCTTCTGCAATTCTAGCTCGATTTTGGTTCGTTTTTCGACCTCCTTTTCCAATTCATTGATCTTGTCTTCAAGTTTTTTGATCAATCTTTCATTATAAAGATGATAGATTTCTCCATTATTTTTCAGCTTTGTTTCTTGGGGAACATATTTTCCTTGTTGCAGTTTGGAAGCAATACTCTCGATTTTTTTCAGGAAAATTTCTGGTTCGATTGGTTTTCTGAGAAATAAATCTGCCCCGAGATCTTTTGCGAATTTTTCATCTTTTTGATCAATGTAGGTGGCCGTGTAAAAAACGAAAGGAATATTTTTTTTTCTTTGATCTTTTTTGATCAATTGACAGAATTTAAATCCATCCATTTCTGGCATCAAAATATCGCTAATGATCAAGTCGATTCTGTTATCATCAATCATCTCCAAAGCAATTTTTCCATTTTTTGCAGCAACAACTTCATAACCGTTTTTTTTCAATAAAACTTTTAATAGATATCTTGATTCCTGTTTATCTTCCACGATTAAAATTCTCATGATCTTCCTTCTGATAGATATTTTTTTATCTCTATCATAAAATTCTTTGGATCTATCGGCTTTTCCATATAGCCTGTGCAACCCGCTGCCAGTGCTTTATCGCGATCTCCCGTCATTGCATACGAGGTGAGGGCTATTATCTTCAAATCCTTACCATCTGGATGCTCTCTGATCTTTCTGGTGGCATTCAGTCCGTTGATGTCTGGCAATTGAACATCCATGATAACAAGCTCTGGTTGTTTTTCCAATGCTATTTTAACTCCGTTGAGACCATTTTTTGTGGTGATGACTTTCAGACCATTCTTTTCCAAAATGAATCTGATCAGATATTGATTTGCTTCGTTATCTTCGACCAGCAAAACTGTCTTCATATTATTTACCCTCATATAACGGTAGTAAAACCTTAAATTTTGTTCCAATGCCTGGTTTACTTTTCACTTCGATAGAGCCTTTGAAAAGTTCGACGATCTTTTTGGTTAGATGCAAGCCTAATCCACTTCCATCATATTTTTTTGTCAGAGAAGAATCGATTTGTTGGAAAGGTTCAAAAAGTTTGTTCAGGTCTTTTGTTTCAATTCCGATTCCTGTGTCTTCGAAGATTATTTCCAATTTGTGACCATCAACTTTTTTGGCAGTGATAGAGATATAGCCTTCTTCAGTAAATTTTACAGCATTACTGAGCAAATTGATGATGATCTGTTTTGTTCTTCTTTGATCAGAATATTGTTCGATCTTCTGTGGTAAATCTTGTTTGATCTTAATGCCTTTTTCAGCTGCTGTATGTTGAAGAGATTCAATCACATTTTGGATTAAATCATTGATTGAGAAAAATTCCTGTGAGAGCTGCACTCTTCCCGATTCGATTTTGGATATATCCAACAGATCATTGATCAGTTCTAATAGATGATTTGCACTTTTTTTCACGATCTCCAGTTGTTTGCGTTGCTCTTCTGAAAGATCTCCCACCATTCCCATTAATAGTATTCCCGTGAATCCGATGATTGAATTTAGCGGTGTTCGCAATTCATGACTCATACTTGCGAGGAAAATGGATTTCAGTTTATCAGCTTCGAGCAATTCACGATTTGCTTTTTCCAATTCACTTGTTTTTTGCTCCAGATCTTTCGTGCGCTGTCTTACCAATTTTTCCAGATCGGTGCGGTATAAATGTAATTTTTGTTCAGCTTTTTTTCTTTCTGTGATCTCACGAACATTATGGACTGCACCCACGAGGTTTTCATTTTCGTCCAGAATTGGATCGATAGTGATCAATAGCCACACACCATTTTCCAATTCTAATTCCTTTGTTTCTCTTTTTCCCGATTTTTTCATGCGGGTGAAAGGACAATCTGGGATTGGTTCATGCGAGTTATGAATAATTTCGTAACAATATTTTTTTGAATCTTCTTCAGAATCGAAACCAAAAATTTCTTTGGAAGCTTTGTTTGCCTGTAAGACTTTTTGATCTTTGTCCAATAAAAATATTACGTCATGAGAAGAGTCAAAAGTTGTTTGCCACTGAAAAGCTGCTAATTCAAGAGCTTCTTCTGCCTTTTTCTTTGCTTCCACGTCAAGGAGCACACCCTGCCAGCGATATTTTCCATTTGCCAATTTTTTGACTTTGCCAATAGACCTGAACCAATTAATTTTATCTTCGGCAATTCTGATTCGATATTCAATATCCAAATTTTTTATATAATTTGATATATCATTAGAAAATTGTTGAAGTCTTTTTCGATCTTCTGGTACGATATATTCGAAGAATTTATTGTAATCTTTTTTGATCTCTTCGGCGATTTTTTCCCCAAAAAATGTTTTATAGCGTTGGGAATGTATGATCGGAGTGCGATTACCAGATTCATCTTGATCATACATAAAAACTATTCCAGGAATATTTTCTACAAAATTACGATAATTTTCCCTGCTTTGCTTTAATTTTTTATAAGTTTGTCGATGGTTTTCAATTTCCTTTCTTAATTCTAAATTTGTAGTTTTGAGCATCTGCGTTTGTTTCTTGATCTGCCATTTTAGGCCTTTGTAAAGAATGAGTAAAATAATGATCAATCCAAAGAGACCAAGGATCATTGGAATAATTAAAGGCGGTAATTTTTTTTTTGGATAAAGATTATAGTTGGTCAAGATTTGGTAGTATTCTGAGTTCATATTCTTTTTCATTTTGTCCAGATTGTCATCTATCTTTTCGATCAAATAGTCGTTGTGATCAGCATCTTTGGAAAAGGCATAGCGGAGCGGGGTAGGATAAAACAGGAAATCACTTTTTTTTACGATATATTTATCTTCAAAAGCTGCACCGAATTGACGATTCACAATGCCAGCATCGACCTTTTTTTTGTCCAATAGCTCAAAAACTTGATAATAATCTTTCACTTCCTGAAATTCACAGTCCACTTCGTATTTTTTTATCAGACTGTAAATTCCATCTTCACCATTAGTAAGAATGCTGTTTTTCATCACCGCGATCGTTTTTCCTTCCAAAGCAATGATGGAATTTATTTCTTCATCGGGAGTTGTGTAAATTCGACCCCAACTGAGCAAGACAGAGATATTGTTGAAATCATATATTTTCCGCCTTTTTTCCGATAAAGCGACATCAACCATGATATCGATCTCGCCATTTTTCAAACGTTGCAATCCTTCACTCCAGGAACCTGTAACAAAATCAAGTTTCCAGTTTTGTTTGTGAGCAATAATTTCCAGGATTTCTGGAAATATCCCTTTGATCTCACCAGCTTCGGTTAGGATCACTTTAGGATAATTATCGTAAACTCCAACTTTGATCGTTTTTTCAGCTTGTGAGGAAAATAGAAACATTGAATGGATCAATAAAAAAATTAAAGCAGAAAAGTATTTTTTAAAAATCATTTTCTATTCTCCTCACAGAATTAATTCTTAACAAACTCGTTTCCTTTATTATCACGTGTAATCCAAGAGTCAAGAAAATATATTGTTTACCAGATAATGCAGAATTAATTTTCAGAAAAATTCCAAACATTTTTTTGTATTCTTTTGATCAATGCTGTTTGATCAAAGTTCAGAAAGAGAAGACCACATTTTGCTTCTATTTCTGATCTTGTTTTTAAAAAATTTTATCGATTGGAAATTTCAAAACGTATTTTTTTTGATATTTTTGGAGAATTGAAGCAAAAATAAATTTTAAAACTTGACTCAATTTATTGCAAAATTTATGTAAAATCAAACATTTTTTAGAGGGACAGGAATGATTGAAGTTATTAAGGAAAAATGTGTAGGCTGTGGCGTATGTGTGAAAGCATGTGCCTATGATGCTATTGTCATGGTAGATAAGCTCGCAGAGATCGATATGGACAAGTGCACGCTTTGTGGTGCTTGTGTCAGTGCTTGCTCTTTTGATGCGATCATTATCAGGAAATTTGGACATCATAAAATTGATAGAAATAAATATGAAGGTATCTGGATATTTGCTGAACAAAAGAACAAAGAATTAGCTCCTGTTGTTTACGAATTACTGGGAAAGGGAAAAGAATTAGCTCAGAAAAAGGAAACCTATCTCGGTGCTGTTTTGCTGGGAAATAAGATCAAACCGCTTGCCGATGAACTTATCAATTTTGGGGCGGATAAAGTTTTTGTAGTTGATCATCCAAAACTGGAAAATTTTCTTGATCTTTCCTATGCCAGAGCTCTTACCTTGCTCGCACAAAAATACAATCCTGAGATTATTTTATCGGGAGCTACGGTTACAGGAAGATCTTTTATTCCGCGCGTGGCGATTGATCTGCACACTGGCTTGACGGCTGATTGCACAAGTCTGGAGATCGACGAAGAGAGCGGCGGACTTTTGCAGACAAGGCCCGCTTTTGGCGGAAACATAATGGCAACGATCATCACGCCTGATCATTTACCACAAATGGCGACAGTTAGACATAAAGTGATGGATCCAGCTGTCAAAGATGAAAATAGAAAAGGTGAGATCATTACTGAAAAAATTGATTTCTCTGACTTAGATGATTCTTCAAAATATCTGGAATTTATTCATGATGATACGCAAACAATCAATCTTACAGAAGCAGATTTTGTCATCTCCGGTGGCAGAGGATTGAAGAAAAAAGAAAATTTTGCATTACTCGAAGAATTGGCAGAGAAATTGGATGCAGCCGTCGGTGCTTCACGAGCTGCTGTCGATTCAGAATGGATAGCCTATCCGCATCAAGTTGGTCAAACTGGAAAGACGATCAAACCGAAGATCTATATTGCGGTAGGAATTTCTGGAGCTATCCAACATCTTGCCGGGATGCAATCATCAGATTATATCATTGCTATAAATAAAGATGCTGATGCGCCCATCTTTAAAGTGGCAGATCTTGGCCTCGTTGGTGATCTCTTTGAAGTCGTGCCTGCACTAATTAAGAAATTGTGATCATGGAAATAAAAGTTGATTATTGTGTTCTGAATTCCGGCTCAGTAAAGAAAAATGCCACAGTAAAATTACAGAGTTCATTATCCAAATCCAGAAAGATCAATCATCCAGATTTGATCGCATATCCACCTTTCATCAATTCCCACGATCATTTTATCAGCGATTGGTATCCCAAAGCGGGTTTTGGTCACAGATATGATAATGCCAGCCAATGGGTGAAAGAAATGGTCAAATCCAAATCTGTCGAAGAAAGAAAAAAAATTTGGGTTAATGACGGAAATTTTGATCTGACCGATCCTGACGCGAATTTGATAATTCAGTTGGGACTTTACAAAAATATCTGCTCTGGTTGTGCTGTGGTTCAAGATCATATTCCAAATCAGAAAGCAGATTATTATCAAAATAATCCGATCACAGTTCTCCAAAACTATATGCAATGTCATTCCATTTCGATGGGAAACTGGTGGGGTGGTAGTAAAGCAAAAAGTGAGTGGGAAAGAACAAAAGGGAAAATCCCCTTCATCATCCATCTGGCTGAAGGCAAAGATGATTCTGCCCGGAAAAGTTTTTCAATTTTACGGGAACAGGGTTTATTGCAAAATAATACGATGCTAATTCATGGCATTGCGCTCACGAAGGAAGAAATTAAAACCTGTTCTGAAACTGGAACTTCCATCTGCTGGTGTCCAGATTCAAATTTTTATCTGATCGGAGAAACTTTGGATGTCGAATCCTGTTTGGAATATGGAACGAACATTGTGTTAGGCACAGATTCCACAATGACAGGAAGCTTGAATATTCTCACCGAAATGAATATTGCAGCTCGCGCTTTTCCCGAGATTGATCCGAAAGAACTTTTTAAAATGGTAACGGTAAATGCGAAAAGAGCTTTGATGCTGGAAGATCATTTTGGCAAACTTACAGAAGAAAATCCTGATTTGTTGATAATGAAAAAAAGATCAGAAGATCCTTTTGCAAACTTGCTTGAATCTGATATTAATGACATCCAACTTTTTGTTTATCAAGGAATTCCAATTTATGGCAACAGAGAATTTTTATCTAATTTCGAGATCAATCCAGAAAATTACTATTTCTTTGGCAAAGATCGTTTTGTGATCGGACATCCTGAAAAAGTGTTGAAAAGGATCAATCAAAAATTGGGTTACAAAAAAGATTTTCCTTTCTTACCTTTTTGAGTTTTTTCCGCAGAAAATGTAGAAAAAAGATTTTTTTCGATGAACAAAAAATTAGATCTGGCTGAGATCTTTTATAGTTTGCAAGGTGAATCAAGTTTCGCTGGATTTCCCTGTCTTTTTATTCGATTGGCTGGCTGCAATCTGCGCTGCAATTATTGCGATACAACTTTTGCTTTTGAAACAAAATTTGGACTTTCGGTTGATGAAATAATTGAAAAGATCGAAGAATATTCGCCGGTAAATCTGGTTGAGATCACTGGTGGAGAACCGCTTTTACAAGATGAAGTTTACATGCTATTTCATGCTTTACACCAAAAAAAGTTCACGCTTTTATTGGAAACAAACGGCTCACTCAGTCTGGAAAAAGTTCCGGATTATGTTATCAAGATTGTCGATGTTAAATGCCCTGAAAGTGGGGAAGAAGGCAGTTTTTTGATGGAAAATTTTCGCTTCATCGATCCTGAAAAGGACGAGATCAAATTTGTCATCACAAATAAATGGGATTATGAATGGGCGAAAAAATTTATTTTTCGATTTAAAATTTTTGAATATCGGATTATTTTTTCACCAGTTTCAGAAATTTTGGAACCTCATTTTTTGGCTGATTGGATCATTGCTGATAAGCTTCCGATAAGATTCCAAATCCAATTACACAAATATTTCTGGAAGGATAATTGATTTTAAACAAATATCAGCGATTGAAAAATTAGGTTCTTGATTTTCTCATTTCAGCAATTCTTCTCATTAAAGTATGACGAGAGATACCGAGAATTTTTGCTGCTTTAGTCTGATTATTGCCAGTTTTTTCTAAAGCGGAGCGAATGAGTTGTTCTTCATTTTTTTTGATATTTAGGTCTGTGAATTCCTGAGCTTGTTCTTTTGCTGTCAAGATCGGAAAACAACTGCTATCCAAAATGTTATTATCACAGATGATCAAAGCTCGTTCGACGAGATTTTTCAGCTCTCGCACATTGCCAGGAAAATTATAATGATGAAGATGATCTAGCAGATTATTATCAATTTTCAACTCGGGAATATTGAATTTATGTTTAAATTTTTCGATGAAATAATTTAACAATGGCTGAATATCCTCTGGTCTTTGGCGCAAAGGAGGAATATTAATTATAAGGGTATTTATTCGATGATAAAGGTCTAATCTAAATTTTTCTTTTTCCACTAATTTTTCGATATCTCGATTGGAAGCTGCGATAATGCGGACGTCAATAAAAATTTCTTTTTCATCTCCCAATTTTTTTAGCTTTTTTTCTTCGAGCACACGCAATAATTTTGCCTGTAAATTTAATGGCATATCAGCGATTTCATCCAAAAATAATGTTCCCTTATGCGCTAATTCAAAGAACCCTTTTTTATCATTTATCGCATTTGTAAAACTTCCTTTTTTATGTCCAAAAAATTCGCTTTCCAATAAGGTGTCAGGAATTGCTGTGCAGTTTATTGGATAGAAACCATAGCTTTTTCTAACGCTGGCGTGATGAATGATACGAGCGATGATCTCTTTACCAGTTCCACTTTCGCCTGTAATGATCACGTTTGTATCCTTATATTTTGCCACATTCAGAGTTTCTTTGATGATCGATCGGATAGCTTTGCTTTCTCCCAAAAATTCTTTTTCGATCCGTTGTTCCAGATCTTTATTGATCAAAGAATATTTGTTGCTGAACTTTTTTAGTTTATTGATCTCGTGTTCTTTTTCTTGTTGCTCAATTTCGAAATTTAATTGCAATTCCAGAATTTTTTTACTGGTATGCTTTTGATGAAATTCATCTTTCAATTGAGTATATTTCTTGAAATATTTTAGAGATTGTTTGTGTTCCTGAAGGCGCTCAAAATGGTCTGATAAATAATTGTAAATAGATTTCAGCGATTCTTTTGAATCTATTTTCTCAGCGATCTTTTCTCCTGCCAAAAAAAACTTTTCTGCCTTCTGATAATTTTGCAATTCCATATAAACGCTACCTAAATTTGTATATAAGATAACTTTATCTGCATCTGTGAGATAGTCTGTGAAATCGTTTAGTGAACGCTGATAATATTCAAGCGCTTTTGCGAAATCACCAGAATTTTTATAGACATTGCCAATATTGCTCATTGACGAGAGAATTCTGGATTTATCATCAATTTCTTGGCGAAGTGCCAGATTTTTTAAATGGCATTGAAGTGCTTTTTCAAATTTTTCCAATCGATCATAAGCAGTGCCCAGATTATTCAAAGAAGTAGAGATGCCTTCTTTGTTATTGATCGATTCATGGATTTTCAACGCTTTTTCAATGACTTCTACCGATTTTTCAAATTTCTCCAGATGTTGATAGATCACACCGATATTATTCAAAGAATTTCCCAGATAATGTTTGTTTTCTCCTTTCTTGCGGAGTTCAAAAGATCTTAAAATATATTCCAGTGCTTTTTCATAATTTTCGATCGTGTAATAGACGACGCCAATATGATTCAAACAGACAGATTCTTTTTTGCGATCCTTCAATTCGATGCTGATCTCGAGTGATCTTTTGTGATAATGCATAGCACGCTTGAAATCTCGTATCTGTAAGTAGTGTGTTCCCAAACAGCTGCTGAAAAATAATTCACCTTTTTTATCGTCATTTGTTGCAGTTAATTTCAAGCCTTCTTGCAAGATCCGCACGGAGTTTTCTTTTTCTTTCTTGATCTCATAGATATTTGACAGCTTTTCCAGAATATCTGTTCTGATTTTATCAGAGATAATTTGTTGGTGAAGCTTGAGCGAATTTTCCAAAAAATCGATAGCTTGCTCAAAATCTTTTTTTTGATAATGGATATAACCGATGATTGGCAAAAGTTTGTGCTTTTTTGTAGGTAGAGATTCGAGTGCTGAACTAAAATTCTGGAAAATTTTTTTGTTATGAAAATCAGCATCGATCGTTTCTAAATTATTAATTTTTTGGGATAGCGAAAGATTTTTTGCTGATAAAACAGCGATCAGCTTTTCATCTAATTTTTTTTTCAAAACAACCTCTTTTCTGAGCAAGCGATTTCAACTCAATTTTTATTTTAATTATGATCTTATTGCAATTTGAATCGAGCTGATATTTTTGTCGAATTTTTTTTTGTTCAATCCAAACTTTGCTTTATGTAGTTCATTTTTCCTCAATCCTGGAAAAAGATCAAATAGACTTTACAAACATTCTTTGGAAAAAAACTTTGTTCAAAAAACGAGAGAAAAATATCTTATGGAAAATTTTTTTATGGATTTATCGGAGAAAAAGATCGCTGAATATGAAAACTGGTTTTCTGATTATCTGGCCAGATTCAAACAAAACCATGATCCCTATTTTCAAAAGAACATCAAAATGAAGGAAATGCACTCGCGTCGCGTCAGGAAAGAGATCAAAGAGCTGGCACAGAAATTGGATTTACCTTTCCAAAAAATATTATGTGCAGAATTGATCGGCCTATTTCATGATATTGGCAGATTTACCCAATTCAAAAATTATGGCACTTTCAAAGATAGCAGATCGGAAGATCACGCAAAATTGGGTGTCAAAATAATTCAACAAGAAAAGCTTTTTATGGAATTTCAGCCAGAGCTTCAAGAAATGATCATCAAATCTATTCGCTATCACAATCGGGCTGAATTGCCACCGATTCAAGATAAAAATATCCGTTTTTTTTCCCGACTTTTGCGCGATGCTGATAAATTGGATATTTTTAAAGTTGTAACGGATTATTATGCTCAATCGGAAAAAAATGATGCGATCGAGTTGGAATTGCCAGATACGGCTGGAATTTCTGCTGCGGTTTTTACTGATATTATGCAGGAACGGATCGTGAAGTCAGAAAATTTATCCAACTTCAATGATTTCAAAGTTTTGCAAATAGCATGGATCTTTGACATTAATTTTTTACCTACCTTTCAGAGAATCGCAGAAAGAAAATTCCTGGAAAAGATCAAAGCTGTCTTACCAAATTCAGAAAAAGTGAATAAAATCTTCCAGAAATGCAATTTTTTCTTGAAAGAAAAGATCGTAAAATAATTATTTGAATAGGAGGAGAAATGAAAAAAATAGTTATAAGTATTGCATTGATCATTACTGTTTTGCTGGTCTTTGCGCAGGAAGTACAAAAAGTTCAGAAGAAACAAAAGGTTGTTAAGAAGATCGATTTTAAAACGGAATATTATCGTTTAGAAGAGAGCAATGAGACATTAAAGAAAGACCTTATCATCCTGAAAAACAAGATCAAAAAATTGCAGAAATCGCATCAAATGAAGATCGATGAACTGATCAAGCAAAACAAGAGATTGCGAGCAGAGAATCATAAATTGAAAGAAGAAAATGCAAGATTAAAAAAAGAATTAAGACGCTATAAGCCAGAGAAAAAGCTGAAAAAATTGCACAAAGAAGGTTAATATTTTACGGTTCTCAAAAGCAAAATTTCAAGCATTTACAACAGCAAAACAAAAAAAAGTATTATTAAAATTTATTCACGAGATCGAGATTAACTGGCAAGATCAGGAAAAGAGATCAGCGCTGCTTCTCGAGTTCCAAAGATGTCTGGAATATTTTGGCTACAAAACTGAAGAACTCACGAAATTGTCTCTGCGCCAGTTCTTATTGGTCGCTGTTCCGTTGGAGCGGGAATTCGGTAAGGATCTGGAAGACAAAGATTTTCTTATCCAGAAAAAGGATGGAGATCAAAAAACATCAAAAAAACTGCCGCTTATTTTGATCTTGGATGATCTGCGCTCTGCTTTCAATGTCGGTTCAATCTTTCGTAGCGCTGAATGTTTCGCCATCTCAAAGATATATCTCTGCGGTTACACACCAACTCCTGAAAACGACAAAGTGAAAAAAACTTCGATGGGAACTGAAAAAAAAATTGAATGGGAATATAAACCTTCTGCTCTGGCTTTGGTCAAAAAATTGCAAAGCTCGCAAATGAAAGTCTTTGCCTTAGAGACAGCAGAGAAGGCAAAGATATTGCACTCTGAATATTTCCAGCCAAACATTGCTTTTATTCTGGGTAATGAAGCTTTAGGCTTGTCGCAAGAAATATTGCAAAGAGCTGATGGTGTCTTCCGTATTCCAATGAGTGGTTGGAAGAATTCTTTGAATGTGGGAATGGCGGCTGCTATCTGCTGTTACGAATTGGATCGTCAATGGCGAGATTGATCTTTTTTCTTGTCCGGTTTGAAATAGCGGTTTCCTTTTTTTTGGATGAGCCGATTGCGCAGAAGAGAGTTTAGAACATTGTTGGCAAAATATTTTGTGGTCTGGAAAAGACAGTCATCTTCAAAACTTTTTTTTAATTCTGATCTGCTCATGCGATCAACGATTTCCATGATCTCATCAAAACTGATACCTTTATCGTTTATTTCTTTATACACTTTACGATCAATTGGACGCATAATAAAATCTCCACAAAAATTTTTTGGAACAAAAAGTAATTTGGCAGATTATTTGTCAAAGTGAAAGAAAATATGAAAAAAATATTATTGATAACTTATTATTGGCCGCCAGCGGGGGGAATTGCAGTGCGACGTTGGCTAAAACTGCTGAAATATTTGATATTATATGATCTGCAAGCGACTGTGATCACTACAAAAGATGGTGACTATCCAGTGCGTGACGAAAAATTGTTGAAAGAAGTTCCCAAAAATATTCGAGTAATCAGGACATATACGCCCAGTCTTTCACGTTTGGTGAAAAAGGTAGCTGGCAATTCGAATAAAATTCCATATGGAAGCCTGAAAACTACTTCCCAAAACAGTTTTTTCGAGAAATTGATGATCTTTGTCCGACTCAATTTTGTCATTCCTGATATGCGAATAGTATGGAATCTTTTTGCCTGGAAAAAGGCTAAAAAAGAATTGATAATAAACAAATATGATCTAATTATATCTACTGGACCACCTCATTCAACTCATTTGATCGCTGACAAACTGGCAAGAAAATTTAGCATAAAATGGATAGCTGATTTTCGTGATCCTTGGACGCAGATGGGGTATTTACAAAATGTGAAACGATCTGTCTTTAGCTCTTATTGCGATGAAATTTTGGAAAAAAGGATCGTGAAAAATTCTGACATT
The DNA here is from genome assembly GCA_018400535.1 of Candidatus Cloacimonadota bacterium. GTDB lineage: Bacteria > Cloacimonadota > Cloacimonadia > Cloacimonadales > TCS61 > TCS61. Next base: position 21,852 of record JAGYMQ010000047.1, on the reverse strand, counting down.
ATATTAGCTGCGTCTAAAAAGATAAAACATGATTTTAAAGATCTGGGGAAAATAACTGTGATAACTAACGGATTTGATGAAGATGATTTTAGTGGCTATGTGAAAAAAAGAAACTCTGTATTCAGCTTAGCTCATTTTGGTACATTAGCTCCAGAGACCGATCCGACATCGATTCTACTGGCTCTGAATCAATTATATGAAAAAGGAAAGAATAAAATCAGGTTTGATCTTTGGGGAAATGTTTCAGAAGAGATCGAAAAAAAACTGCAAAGACAAGACAGATTCAATTTGCTCAATATCAAAGGGCATATTGATCATGAAACTGTTTTGACAGAAATGATCAATTCCAATCTTTTGCTTTTGATAATCATTCGTGTTAAAAATAATTGCGGGATTTTAACGGGAAAACTATTTGAATATTTAGGTGCACAAAATCCAATTTTGGGGATCGGTCCGAAAGATGGCGAAGCTGCAGCAATATTAAAAGAAACCAATTCTGGAGAAATGTTTTTTTATGATGAGATCACGGCGATCGAAGATTATATTGGGTTTTATTATAAATTGTGGCTTGAACAAAAGCAGTGGAAGCCAACTGCCGAAAAATATTGGAAATATAGCCATAAATATTTGGCAAAAAAAGTTTTCCAGATTATAAAAAAAACAATTTAAACGTTATTCCATTTCAAAAAAAAAGCCCTGAAAAACAGGGCTTTTGATTAATTAGATTTTTCCAACTATTTTATTAATCCGAGCCAATCTCCCAACAGGAACTGAATTCTCCCGATCAAAAGCGAAATACGTGCCATAACTGTGTAGCCAAACGATGCACCGAAACCGATCATCATGAACCAAATGCCCATATTGGTCACTTTTCCGTAAATACCGCGATGAGCTTTAGAAAAATAGAAATAGAGCAGGATTGTAACAGTTCCGATAAAGATCAATATTGTGTTTATGTTATCCAAAGGAAGCATAGCACTTCGCATTTGAACCAAAACCGACGTATGTAAAGATAAGGGAACTCCCATACCGACAATACCCATAGTAAAAGTGATAGGGTAGCGAGCTAACCAACTCAAGTTTTTACTAAATCGCAGAATATATAGAACACCTAAAAGAGATGGTATTATAATGATGAAATCATGATTTAAAAAGATTGGTATGTAAACATAGGGAATAAATACATTCTCATAGAGAACAGGGATTGCGTATCCCATAGAAACTCCCACCAGAAGATGCTCGGCAAATTTATAGAAAGGATTATCTTTGTATAAAAATGAGAAAATACTCAAGGTTAAAAAGGCTGCTACGAAATTACTAATTGTTTCATACATAATGTTTTCCTCCTATACAATTTTTTTCTTTTTCTGTCTGGTCAAGAAGTAACCAATATTTCCCAATAAAATGAAAACAATTATCATGATGTGAGCAACAGATTGTGCATTCATTCCGATACGAGCTTTCTTATACTTATAGGGAATTTTATCATCAGTTATCGGTACCCAGGTCTCTTTGATGATTTCTTTACTAAAAGGTCTTCCATTCGGGTAATCTGGGCTTTCATAGGAAGCAAAGACATCGACCAATTTTTCATATTCTGCTGCTCCTTTCAAACCGCGGAACATTCCGATCAATTGACCAGTTTGCAGATAAGGATAATTATCGGCAACCATCACAGCAGTAATTCCAGCAGCGACATTAGCTCCAAATTTCGCTCTGGCATACATCACCCATTGGATCGCACTGGAGCTTCCAGCAAAGTCAATAACCAGATTCATATCATCATAATTTTTGATATTATCCATTATCGGTAAATTATCCAATTTACGCCCTTGAGAATCAGTTTCGACAGATTCCGCGATATTTTCTCCCATTCCTAACATGATCGGGATACGCAGAGAGTACGGCCTGTAGCCAAAATTACAATAATCAATACCAGATTGAACATTATAATCTTCTTTGGCGGTATTTATCGCATAATCAACAAGCGGTGCAGCATCTGGCAACCAGCAAATAGTGAAAACTTTGATGTTTCTTTCAAAGCAATGGCGTAATACCGCTACTTCCATCGGAAATAATTCTGGCATTGTTGACGCATTATGCGTGAAAGAAAGCAACACAGCTTTCGATTTATCGTTTGCAAAAGAATCGATTTTACGATATATACTTTCAGTTGGTTCTGTCACATAAGTTTTGGAATTGAAGGGAATCAAAAGTGGGATGATGATCGAAAGTGCTACCACGATAAAAATATAGCGTCGATCAACACTTTGCATTTTTTGGAATATTTGTATTAATTTATTCATATCAATCACCTCAACCCAAATAGGTTCTCTCAATGCCAAGTAAAATCTTCAATGAAGTCGCTGTCATTCCCAATCCAACCCCGATCATAATCGCACGTTTTGCAGCAAGATTGGGAACGTTCAAGATCCATCGGGAAGTTTCTGGTATCCATTTGGTAATTGCTGCCCCCAAAGAAACTTGACCGAGCATCACGATGATCGCTGCAACCAAAAGAACAGTTGCTTCAGCAGAACGTGCCCGAAAAGCTTTGTAAGCAGCAGAAGCAATATAAAATGCCAGAAGAGAGAACATTGTTGCACTCATTGGCATTTGCACATTTGTGAATAACCACATATAGGGCGTTCCCTCTTGCGTTCCCCACATAAAACCTGCAAAGGCTGTGAAGAATAGACCAATAAGCGTTATAACGCTGTATTGCCAGTTAGGAACACGACGAGATATTTTTGTTCTATGCACATTGAATAAACTCATCACTCCCAAAAAGACAGCAAAGGGAGAAATAGCTTTTATCCAGGTTTGAAACCAATCATAAAAATCTTGGGATATTTTATGTGGGACAAATGTATGGATCACAAACAAGAATCCCAGCGTAATTACTATTGCCAAAGGTATTTGTCGTTTCATTTAACCTCCTATTTTTCTGGAAATGAATTGATTAAAAAAGTTGCGTGGAATGTGGATAAGATCGTTCCCCCGATCACGAAGATTATAATAATGAATTTAAGATAATCCACAGCTTTCAACGTTCCAAGTTGTAAAGGCTCTTTTGCCAGATAAGCAGACGCAGCATAAAGTTCTTCTCCGATCAGGGTATAATCGCAGGTTGTGATGAAAAACGGAATTTGTGTGACAGCGTCAGTTCCAGAGATCTGGATCGCTCCTGTCATGCTACCTGTTTCTGTCATCAAAAGAGCTTCTGCCCAGAACATACCCATATAGAAATTGGTCGCAGTTTTCTCTCTGATCATGATTCCATTCACACCCGCCACAAAGGCAAACTGTGAGGTAGTGATAAAGAAAACGCTATTATTATCATAGGTGTCTGGCCGTCCAGCTTCATAATGAGCTTCTTTCACGATTTCCTGTGCAATTGGCAATACAATATAATCGCGCACGGGAACCAAAATGCGGGTATCATATTCTGCTGCTTTTTTGGCAACTCTACCCAGTAACGAAAGTCCGGCTAGCGTTGCCACATCACCAATACCAGATAAACCTGGCACATAAAGGATTGGACGCCCCATCTCGGTTGCTCTCCCAATCGCGTTATCGATCTCAGATATACCTGCGATCGGACGAATATACAAGTCCTTGCCCTTTTTTGCTTTTTGGATCATTGTGAAAACGAGGTAACCGAAAATTAAAGTTGCGATCAAAGTTGCAAATTTATTGCTTTGAAACCAATTTGGTAAAGGATAAAAATGGTTTTTACCCAGTCCGGCAAAAGAATTTCTGGTTTTCTTCGTGAAAGGAAGATTACCGATCTTTTCAGCTTGATACACTTCAGATTCAGTAAAAATACCTTTCCCGTCGGATTTAACGATTTTATACTCAAATGAACGCGAACCGATCTTACGCGCTTTTTCTAAATATTTCAATCTTGCTTTCTTGCCATTGATTTCTGCAGCAGTTTTTAAAATGGGATTTTCTTGAGCAATCTTCAGCTGATTTTGATAATGCTCAATATATCGGTCAAATTTTGCTATTTCTTCTGCGCTGGCTGTATCTTTCTGCGCTTCATATTTTTCGATTTCTTTTTGATAATTTTCGATCGATTTCTTTTGTTCCGAAGGATAAAGATTGGCAACGATAGAATTTTCTAATTTATCATCCATACGGATTGAAAAGGTGGGGGAGACCAGGAATAATTTTTTTTCCAGATCAAATTTACTTACACTTTTAAAATGATCCAATTCATAGGCTATATTATCAAAAAGCTCGCGTTGAGAGCCCATTGTGCTTTTGGATAATCGCCATTCTTCGTTAGAATAATTTCGTTTATAGATCGAATAGGAAAAACGATTCACTTCTTCGTTGTCCAGATATAGTTTTCCCGGTTGCATAGATTTAGAATTTTCGTCATAGATCAATTTCTGTGTGAATAGCTGATCTTTGCCAGAATATCCATTTGCCTTGATCCACATCTTGAAGGTGATTTCATTCATTTCATGGGGCAATTTTATTTTGATCTTTTTATCTTGATAAAATTCGTTGATCTCATCGATCATATTTCCATGCATATCATAAACTTGGAAATAAACATTTTTGATCGTTTTGTAATTTTTGTTCGTATAAACATCATAATTTACCAATAGCTTGGTCTTTTCTTCATTCAGATAGGAAGTATTGGTCAATAATACTGATGGTTTTCCCCAAGAGATCGTATTGTAATCTCCTTTGTCATCAGCCCGATCTGTCACTTTCCATTCCGCAGGCAATTTTGGTAGATCAGCAGAATAGATTTCTTTTGCTTTTTTCACCTCAGAAAAAGTTTCGAAACCATTCCAATCAGCAAAGGAGAAAACAAAGCGATAATCTGTCATTTCAGTCGGATCAATTTCTACTTCGATCTCATTTTCTTCATCAGCGATGAGATTATCTTTGATCGGAATGCTCACTGTATTATTTGCTGTGTAGGGATATCCAGAATATCTGGTGAAGATCAATTTTGCTGGATTTGTATATTTAGCTTCAGGAATTTCTAGTAGGGAATCTTCCTTTGCGGTGATGCTCAATTCTTCCAGGTTAATCTGTTCTTGCACGAAATCGTTAAAGGTCTCAAGATCATCTTTGTGGATCAGATAAAGATTGTGATTGCTATGATCCGTGGTAAAGATTGCACGAGTCCATTCAAATTTCAATATTTTTTTATCTTTCACGAAAACAGGGAAAAATTCTTTTGCGGCTTCTGGAGAATCATCACGCGGTATTCCGCTCACGATCTTGGCATGAGGCATAAATTTTCGGGATTCAGTCACAGCAAGAACCGTATAAAAATATTCTTTATCAGCGATTAATTTTTTTAATAGGTATTTGAAATGCCTTAACTTATACCCAGCATATACTTCTGTTTCATCATCTTCTTCAATTTCCACTTTTGTATTTCTATAATAAAAATCTTTTTCTGGGATCACGCCAAGAATCCGGTAGTTCTTTAATCGTGGTCCGCTCACTGTAATATCGCGGGGATAACTTAGAAAAAGTGGACTTTCAGGACTTTGTTGTTCTTCCTTCTTCAGTTTTCCTGGGGATTGCAAATTGACAAACATATTGTAACCTGAATCATAGTAAAACAATTCATCTCCAGAGACGCCTGTTTTCACGTTTACATCGACTTTGCCATGAAAAAATAGTGTGTCTGGAGAGACACCACGATAGATACGATATTCGATGATTCGTCGTTCTTTGGGTAAAGGTTTCCAGCTCAATACCAATCCACCGCCATCATCATTTGGGATATCATTGACCTGAAGATTTTCCACGATATAATTAGAATAATCTTCTTCTGCAGCAAATGATAGGGTGATTAAAAGAGTGAAAACCATTAAAAACAGGAGTTTACCCGTTTTCAGATGATTAAATTCCATATAACTTCTCCTCTTGCTCATAATTTTGCTTTATAAAAATTTTTGCTAAAACATCTATCTCAACCTTTATTGTCAACCAGAAATTCCAACGAAAATATTCTAGGATGAACATTTATCGTTTTTTGACTGATATCGATTCGTGTAAAAGATCATTTTCTGCTACCGAATCTCTTTTGTTCAATATTGTCTTGAGATTTTTTACTATCTCTTTGTATTCTGACATTTCCCTTTTTGGAACTGGTGAACCAGCAACATTTTTCAAACTTAGGGGATTTATAGCTTTCCCATAATGATAGATCGTGTAATGAAGATGATTGCCCGTGGAAAGACCCGTCGAACCAACATAACCGATCACGTTATGCTGTTCAACTCGATCCCCCACGCGATATTTTCCATAACTGCTCAAATGGCCATAAAGCGTTTTATAGCCATTTGCGTGGCGGATGATCACTGTTTTGCCATAGCCACCTTTTCTACCATTTATCGTGGGATGACCTCCTTTCCAACCGCGATGAATTATCGTGCCATCGGCTGCTGCTTCCACTGGAGTGCCGTAGCTGGCAGCATAATCGACACCATTGTGAAAGATCCTTCGTTTTCTGATCGGATGGAATCGTGAGCCAAAATAGGAAGAGATCCGTTTGTAATTTAACGGTGATTTCAAAAATGCCTTTTGGAAACATTTGCCCGTCTCATCATAATATTTGGTTTCTCCTTGATGATTCGTATAACGATAGGCTGTTTCTTCAAAAGCTGGGCTTTGATAACGTGCCACCAGAATATTTCCATATTTCACGAAAATATTATTTTCATTCACAAATTCTTCGAAGACCAATTTGAAGCGATCTCCTTTTTGCGGATCAATGAAAAAATCGATATCCCATTGGAAAATCTGTGTCAGCATCACGATCAAGGATGGTTTTTCACCGATCTTGATCATTGCATTCCACAGTGAAGATTCAATTTCACCTTCGCAAACTGAAATCTTTTTGGTTAATTGAAGTGTATCGACCACACTGAATAGATTTCCCAAAGAATCTTTGCGCACCCAATATGTGTGGATTTTATTTGGCTGGAAACCAAAGTCGATGAAATTTCCCAAAGTGTCCAATTTCACCGCATATTTGTCTTTGGGATGGGAATAGCGTAAATCAAAAAGTTCATTCAGTTCGTTAACGAGCTGAAAGACCAATCCTCTATTCAATCCTCTTGACATTAAGGCATCAGCCAGATTTTCTCCTTCTTTCAATTCACCAAATTTATATTGAAAAGGAACGTTTTTGGATTCAGCAACTGTTTCGTAATCTCTTTTCACGCAAGAGAATATTAACAATATTATGCTGGAAAATATTACTAAAGTTATAATTATTCTTTTCATGCTTTTTTTCTCAATTTTTTTGCTTTTCTGAAATTATGCCTGATTGTGTCAAATGAAAAAAGTGTTTTTCGAGTTTTGTTGTGGTTTTCTCAGAAAGAGATTTATTGAGTTGAAAAATTCGATAAGTGCCAAGATCGAAATTTTTTGGTTTGTAACGTGTTGACTGAAAATTATTTATCAGAAAGTCCAATCTTTGAACTCCTAAAAAACCAATTTGATCATACTAACGAAAATATTTAGAATTTTTTGCTTATATCAGCTAATGATTTTAAAAGTTGACATTCAGACAAAGGGAAATTTTTTGAAAAAAAATTCAGGGAGAAATAATGAGTAATGAGATCAGAGTTAGATTCGCACCAAGTCCGACAGGTTATTTGCACGTTGGCAGTTTAAGAACTGCTTTATATAATTATCTTTATGCCCGTAAAACAGGCGGGAAATTCATTCTTCGTATCGAAGATACTGACCAGAATCGATTTGTGAAAGATGCTGTGGAAAATCTTTTGAAAACCTTGCAGTCCTTGAATATAGATTTTGATGAAGGACCGCAGAACGGTGGAGAATTCGGTCCTTATTTCCAGTCTGAAAGAACCGACATCTACCGTAAATACGTCGATGAATTGATCGCAAAAGATGCGGCATATCCTTGCTTTTGCACGAAAGAAGATCTGCAAAAAATGCGTGAACAACAAAAAAAGCGTGGTGAAGATTTTCATTATGACGGACGCTGTCGAGATCTCAGTACAAAAGAAGCTGAAGAACGGATCGCAAACGGTGAAAAATATGTGGTTCGTCTGAAAGTTCCAAAAAATGGAGAATGCACTTTTTATGATCTGGTGCGGGATAAGGTGTCAATTCCCTGGAAAATGGTTGATGATCAAGTTTTATTGAAATCCGACGGTTTTCCAACCTACCATCTGGCAAATGTTGTTGATGATCATTTGATGCGGATCACGCATGTCATTCGTGGCGAAGAATGGCTTTCCAGCGTTCCCAAACATCTTTTTCTGTATGATGCTTTTGGCTGGAAACCATCGAAAATGTGCCATTTACCGCTGTTGTTGAATTCCGATAAAAGTAAATTGAGCAAAAGACAGGGAGATGTAGCAGTTGAAGATTTTCTTAAAAAAGGTTATCTCAAAGAAACGCTGATCAATTTTGTAGCACTGCTGGGTTGGCACGCCAAAGGAAATAAGGAAATTTATGATCTGAATGAACTGATCAAAGATTTTTCTCTGAAACGTTTGAACAAATCAGGAGCTGTGTTTGATCTGGATAAATTGAATTGGATGAACAAGCAATACCTTCACAAACTTGATATTGATGAGATCGCAAAACGTGCTAAGACCTTTTTCCAAGAAGCTGGTTATCATTTGGAAAAAACTGAACATCTAAAGGAATTGGTCGAAGTGGCAAGACAACGAATCACGACTCTGGACGAGATCAGCGCTTTTGCAGCACCTTTTTTTAAAGGATTAGAAATTTCTGAAAATGATCGAAAAATCCTGCGAACAGATAATTCACAAATTTTACTAAAATTTTGGTTGGAGAATATTCAATCAGCAAAAACGATCGATGAAAATTTGATCAACAAACTGCTGAAGCGCTCTGGCAAAGAACTCGGTATCAAAGGAAAACATCTTTATCCACCTTTACGAATTGCTCTTTATGGAAAACCACACGGACCTGAACTACCTACGATCATTGATATTCTGGGAAAAGAAAAAGTTTTGCAAAGATTGGAAAAGCAGATAAAGGAAAAGTGAATTCCTGATGAAATATTATAAAAAGCTGATCGGCAAAAAATGTTATCTTTCACCGATTTCTCTCCAAGATGCAGAAAAATATTGTGAGTGGTTGAATGATCTGGAAGTGACGAAATATACGCTGCTTTTTCGCCAACAATTATCGTTGCAAAGCGAACGCAATATTCTCGAGCAGTTGCAAGAAACAGGTAATTACATTTTTTCGATCGTTGATCTCCAAAACGATGAATTGATCGGCAATTGCAGTCTTTTCGACGTGAATCATCGCAATCGCAAAGCAATGTTTGGAATCTTGATCGGAAACAAAAAATATTGGAATAGAGGCTTCGGCACAGAAGCGACAAAATTAATTCTCGATTTCGGCTTTAACATTTTAAATTTACATAATATAATGTTAGAAGTCTTTGATTTCAATAAACGGGCGATCAAAGCATATCAAAAAGCAGGTTTCAAGATCATTGGAAAACGAAGAGAAGCGATGATTTTGGCCGGAAAAAAATATGATGAGATTTTGATGGATGCTATCGCCAGTGAGTTTGATAGCATTTTCATCAAAGAAAATCTGGAATTCTAAATGTTCTCAAAAATCAAAGGACAAGACCGTGCGATAGCTCTTTTGCGTAATGCCGTGAAAAATGACAAGCTGGCAAATAGCTATCTTTTTTATGGTCCAGAAGGTGTGGGAAAATTTACCACTGCTCTCTATTTCGGAATGATGATCAATTGTCATGCCACGCTGGAAAAACGCCCTTGCGGATTTTGTCCTTCCTGCAAAAAATTTTTGAACTTTTCTCATCCCGATCTGATGTATATTTTTCCGACACCAAAATTGAATATCTCGATCGATGGTGAAGTCAAATCTGAAAAAGTGTTGCACGAATATGAAGCTTATCTCGAAAATAAAAAAAATACTCCCTGGCGAGAATTCTTTTTTTCTCAGAATATTGAGATCAGAATTGATAGCATCAGAATGTTGGAACACAGAATAATGCTTTCTCCAAATGAAGGATTAAAAAAAGTCTATATCATCGAAGATGCTGATTTGATAAATAGAGAAGCTGCCAATGCTTTTTTGAAAACTCTGGAAGAACCACCTGCCGATACGATCATTATTCTCACAACAAAAAAACCAAATGTTCTCTTACCAACGATCATTTCACGTTGTCAAAAAATTCCCTTCCTGCCTATTTCCAGCGAGATGATCATCGAAAATCTATTGGAAAAAACCGCCGTCAATGAATACGATGCAAAGCTTTTTGCACGGATTGCAAACGGAAATATGGCTAAGGCATTACGGTTGGCACAAGATAAAAATCTGGAATCACGAGATAATTTCCTGAATTTGTTACAAATGATCATCGAGCATGATGATCTAAAATTTATTAGCTTTGTAGATCATTATCGTTCACAAAAGGATCAAAAGCTAATCAACGAAATGATCTCGTTATTGATGATCTGGATCGGTGATATCGTATATTTGCAAAGCGATCCAGAAAAGATCGTGAACGTTGACCAGAAAAAATTATTGATGAAATTTTATAAGAAGAATCCACAGATCGGAGATCAAGCTTCGATGCTGACAGAATTTTTGGAAAAAATGAAACTGAAGCTTTTGGGACATATCAATCCCCAATTAATTCTGATCGAAATATATAATCGCTTAAATAAATTTTTTTGAGGAGTATTTATGGAAAATAAAGAAAAAACTAATTTTATCCGTAATATCATTGATGAACATAATCGAACTGGAAGATTCGATGGCAAAGTCCACACCAGATTTCCACCTGAACCAAACGGTTATCTGCACATCGGACACGCCAAATCGATCTGCTTGAATTTTGGCATCGCCGAAGATTATGATGGGCTATGTAATTTACGTTTCGACGATACAAATCCGGCCAAAGAAGAAGAAGAATTCGTACATTCCATCCAAAAAGATATTAAATGGCTTGGCTATGATTGGGAAGATCGATTATATTTTGCTTCTGATTATTTCCCGCAAATGTATGAATTTGCCAAAGAATTGATCCGCAGTGGCAAAGCTTATGTCGATAGTCAATCGCCAGCAGAGATCAGGGAAAATCGTGGCACAGTGAAAGAATCAGGAAAACCAAGTCCTTATCGAAACCGCAGTGCGGAGGAAAATCTAAACCTTCTGGAAAGAATGAAGAACGGTGAATTTGAGGAAGGAGAGCATGTTCTGCGTGCCAAGATCGATATGAGCTCACCAAATATGTTGATGAGAGATCCGCTAATGTATCGCATCAAAAAGAAAGCTCATCATCGCACCGAAAATGAATGGAATATTTATCCAATGTATGATTTTGCTCATTGTCTGGAAGATTCTCTTGAGGGCATCACGCACTCGCTGTGCTCGATAGAATTTGAAAATAATCGACCGCTTTATGATTGGTTTCTGGAAAATCTAAACATCCATCATCCGCAGCAGATCGAATTTGCCCGACTTAATTTGAATTACACCGTAATGAGCAAACGTCTGCTTTCTCGGCTCATAGCAGAAAACATCGTTTCCGGTTGGGATGATCCACGTCTGCCTACGATCTCTGGATTACGCCGACGAGGTTACACGCCAGAATCCATTCGTAATTTTTGTGAAAAGATCGGCTTGGCGAAAAGAGAAAGCATCGTCGATATGGCACTTTTAGAACACACGATCCGCGAGGATTTGAATAAAAGAGCAAATCGAGTTATGGGAGTTTTGCGTCCCTTGAAAGTAATAATTGATAATTTTCCTGAAGAAGAAGTAGATGATCTGGAAGCGATAAATAATCCTGAAGACGAAACAGCTGGAAAGCGCACGATACCTTTCACAAAGGAAATTTACATCGAAAGAACTGATTTTATGGAAAATCCTCCCAAAAAATTTTTCCGTCTTGCTCCCGGTCGAGAAGTTCGCTTGCGTTATGCCTATTTTATGAAATGTGAAAAAGTGATAAAAGATAAAATAACTGGCGAGATCAAAGAGCTGCATTGCACGATTGATCCACCCTCTCGCGGTGGAAGATCACCTGATGGTAGAAAAGTGAAAGCTACGCTGCATTGGGTCTCGGCGAGATTTGCCATCGATACTGAAATTCGTCTTTATGAAAATTTGTTTGAAGTTCCAAATCCAGCTGCTGAAGAAGATATCACAGATTCGATCAATCCCAATTCATTGAAGATACTGAAAAATTGCAAATTGGAATTATGCACTAAAAATCTTCCTGTCCAGACGAAAGTTCAATTTGAAAGACTTGGCTATTTTTGCAAAGATGACGATTCAACCGCAGAGCATCCAGTTTTTAATCGCACAGTCACGCTGCGTGATGTCTGGAAAAAAATCCAGAAAAGAAATAAAAAATGAAAAAAACAATTGCAATTGTCGATGACGAGACCGATATTTTAAATCTGGTTTCGATAAATCTGGAAAAAGCGGGTTTCAATGCGATCAAATTTGAAACTGCTGCAGAGCTGAAAAAATTTCTTGTGCAAGAACTTCCAGATCTTCTAATCCTCGATCTAATGTTGCCTGACGCAGATGGCTTTGATATCTGCAAGGAATTAAAAAAAAATGAAAGAACAAATCCCATACCGGTCATCATGCTCACCGCAAAGGGCGAAGAAATGGATCGGATTCTCGGATTGGAATTCGGCGCTGATGATTATGTCGTGAAACCCTTTTCTCCGCGTGAATTGGTTGCTCGCGTCAAAGCAGTTCTTCGGCGTGGGCTTGTTCAAGATCAGGATATTTTGGAAATTGGAAATTTATTGAAGATCAATTTTCCCAAATATGAAGTCTGGAGTGAATTTCGCAAGATTGATCTGACAACGACGGAATTTAAATTGTTAGAACTTTTGACGAAACGCATCGGCTGGGTTTATTCTCGTAATCAGATTCTGGATCATTTGTGGGGAAATGAAAAAATTGTCTTGGATCGCACCGTTGATGTTCATGTCCGCAATTTACGCGAAAAATTGGGCAAAGCGGGAAAATTGATCAAGAATGTGCGAGGTGTTGGATATAAATTTGAGAGATAAGAATTTCCATCGAGCTTTCTGGCTTTTTGCTTTTCTCTTTTTTATTCAAGGCGTTTTAATCTCGCTTTTGATCGGTTATCAGCTTTTTTCATTATCTTCTATCTTCATTTTTTCTCTGATGATCTTGTGGATCTTTTTACTGGCAGGATTTTTTATCTATCGCATCACAAAACAAATTTCCAATCTGGAAAAAATGTTAGAAAAAACTTCACAACAGATTTATGAAAATGTCGAATTGCCTGCCGATGAAAGACTGAAGAAACCATTCATCAATCTGCAAAAGATCATTGTTAGATTGAAAAAATACGAGGCAAAACTTTCTGAACAAAAAGAAGGATTCAACACGATCATCGAATCTGTGCAAGATGCGATCTGGATCCAAAACGATAAAGGCGTGATCACTTCCTACAATCAAAGTTTTGCTGATCTCATCGATAGCACAGAGATCAAAGGAAAATATTTCTGGCACGTCGTAAAGATCAAAGCTCTCTATGATCTTATTGACGAGACGTATCAAAATCCCAGCTCGAAGACTACTGAAATCAATTTTCAAAATAAATTTTATATCGCCAGTGCTTCCCATTCAAAATTTCCTGAACAAACAGTTTTTATTCTTTCCGAGATCACTGAATTGAAAAAAGTTGAGATCATTAAAAAAGATTTTGTGCTCAATGTTTCACATGAATTGCGCACGCCACTCACTTCGATCAAGGGATATCTGGAAATTTTGGAAGATGAAACTGACGAAAAATTTAGCGATTATCTGATCGTGATCAAACGCAATGTCGATCGACTGATAAATATTGTGAGTGATCTGCTATCACTTTCGCGTTTGGAACATTACCGAGAATTGGAATGGGAATTGATAGATCCAGAAGACCTGTTACAAAATATTTCTCAAATTTTTTATCACAAAATCGAAGAAAAAAAGTTGCAATTCGAATATAAGATCGCATCAGGCACTGGAAAATTTCGTGCCGATAGATTCAAATTGGAACAAGCGCTCATCAATATTATCGATAATGCGATCAAATATACTAATCGCGGATTTATCCAGATCAAAATCTATTCGCAAAAAGATAATATCGTTTTTCAGATCAGCGATTCAGGCTCAGGAATTGCAGAAAAACACCTTCCCCGATTATTTGAAAGATTCTATGTTGTAGATAAATCAAGATCACGGAAACTTGGCGGAACAGGATTAGGACTTTCGATCGTGAAACACATTGTTAACCTGCATAACGGCAAGATCAAAGTGGAAAGCGAAACTGGTATTGGAACAAGATTCATGATCTATTTACCAAGCAGGATCGATGAATAAAGAGAAGATCATCGAAAAGAATATTGGTCTGATCAAAAAGATCGCCGCAAAATTTTTTAACAGCACAATTCCGCAAGAAGATTTGATACAGGAAGGGATATTAGGCTTGCTTCAAGCCCTGGAAAGATTTGATCCAAAAAAGGAAACCAAATTTTCCACTTATGCTACTTTCTGGATAAAAAAAAGAATATTCGAAGCTGTGAATCACGAGAAGAAACAATCATTAAATTCTGTTCACCTCGTCGAAGAAACTGTTGCCGATCATTCATTTCCAACAAAAAAAGATGAAAAACTAGAGATCCCATCAGATTTTCCAATTCTAGAAAAAGAAATACTCGAATATCTTTTTCACGAAGAGCTGACCTTGAACGAAATTGCTGATAAAATGCAACTTCGGTATGAAAGAGTGCGACAGCTGAAAGAAAAAGCTCTCCGAAGATTACGGGCAAACAAATATCAGGAAAATTGATTGATAAAAATGATGGATATTGAATTTTTTTATTGCATTTTTTTTGAAATTATGTTTTCAGGCAGATGTATTGAAAATATTTTTATAAGGAGGCAACAATGAATAGAAATGATTTAATTATTTTGTTTTTATTAGTCTTTATTCCCTTACAACTTTTCGCTGATAAACCCAATAACAAAACAGAAGAAGGAAACAAAACCGTCGTCAACGAAACTTCACAGATCAATTACGAAGAAGAAAGAGATGAAGTCGTTTTTTTTGAACATTTCGATCATGGAGGAGAACCACCACCAGGCTGGACGCAGGAAATCATTTCAGGCTCAGAATTGTGGTTGTTTATGCAAGGAAATGGTAGCGGACAACCTTCCAATTCACATTCTGGAGCAACTAATGCCTGCCTTTATCATTATTGGGGCAGTGGAGGATATGAAACCA
This sequence comes from Candidatus Cloacimonadota bacterium, assembly GCA_018400535.1. GTDB lineage: Bacteria > Cloacimonadota > Cloacimonadia > Cloacimonadales > TCS61 > TCS61. The sequence continues at coordinate 6,551 of JAGYMQ010000047.1, read as the reverse complement.
GATTGATCTCACCACCCATTGATTTTGGAAATTTTACCTCACAACCTGATTTAACATTTTGGATTTATCAGGAACAATGGAGTATCAATCAAGACTATACCAGTATCCAATATAGAACTTCAGAAAATGACTCCTGGCATGAAATTGGCTTTGTTACAAATAATTATGATTGGTGGCATAAAATTGATAATTTACCCTATTTACCAAATCCTAGCAGCACTTACCAGATAAGCTTCGTCGGTGATCTCAACGGCGGTTATGGCATTTGTATCGATGATGTTCAAATAACCGGTGTTGATAATGGCGTTCCCGGAACTCCTTCCGACCCGGAACCCGATCATCAATCAACCGGAATATCTGTGAATACTGATCTAGGCTGGACGAACGGTGGGAATACTGATTCTGTACGTGTCTATTTCGATACGATTGATCCACCACTAAACTGTATTTATGAAGGAGCTGCGATTGATACACTTTTGAATGATATACTCGGTGGAAATCTGGAAAATCTGACAACCTACTATTGGCAAATATCTGCTATTAAATATCCTCACACAAAAAATAGTGCTGTTTGGAATTTCACCACTCAATATCCTGCTTGTTCAGGGTTTCCTATAATAGAAGATTTCAATGATGGGTTTGAAAATTTTAAAAATCCTATTTTGGGAAACGATACAGATTGGATTATGCACGACACACTGTTTGTTAGTGCTGATTCTGCTGCCTGGAATAATTATGAAGATAATGATACTAATATTCTCATTCAAACTTGCACGATGGATCTCACAGCGAGAATAAATACCTATTTAAAATTTCAGCATATCGCCAAAACTGAAGCTGATCACGATTCTTGTCTTGTGGAAATTTCTACCGATGCTGGATATAATTGGCAGCCCTTGTCTGCTTCGGATTATATGGGAATTTCTGCCGAATATTTCACCAATGAGTGTTTTTGGGAAACAGCATATCCAGAGTGGGGTACAGAAAATCAGACTCCCGATAATTCCATGTGGCGGGAAGAAATCTTCGATCTTTCTGCATATAATTTTTCCGAGGCTGCTGTCATCCGCTTCCGAATACAGGTAAATTCCAGCATACAGAAATTCGGCTGGTTAATAGATGATATTCAGATTACAGAATTGATAGGCTATCCCACCTGCGATCTTTCAGATCTATCTTTTGAAAATGTTCTTGATACCACATCTACTTACAATGAGATCTTACAAGTTTCCAATTCGGGAGATATCGATCTGATCTATTCGGCGAATGTCAATTATGTCGCAGATCGTTCAGCTTTTTTTGAGGATTTTGAAGGTTCTTTTCCACCATCAGGTTGGAACGAATATATTTTGGGAAGCGCAGGTTCGGGTTGGCAACAAACCACTTATTGGTCGCATTCTCCATCTCACAGTGCCTACCATAACGATGATAATGTTTCATCAATTAGTGAAGATTGGTTGGTTACACCTGCTATCTCAACTTCTATAGGTGATAGTTTATATTTTTGGGAAAAAAATAAGTATGTGGATGGTTATTATTATTATCATGGTGTCTGGTTATCAGATGGCAGTCCGAATCCTGCCGAGGGAGATTTTATCGAATTGGCAGAATATTCCAATGTTGCATCTTCCTGGAAACAGCGAAAAATAGATCTAAGTAGTTATGCACTTCAAGATGTCTATATCGCTTTCAAATATATGGGAAATTATGATACCGAATGGTATATAGACGATGTCGGAATCATTCCCGGGATGGCACAGTGGTTAACGATCGACGGTTCAAATTTTACAGAAGATCTTATTTTGCCAGGAGATACAGATGAGATAACTATCGGATATGATGCAACCGATTTAGATATTGGCTTTTACTCTGCTGAGATCATTTTCAATCATAATGCCCCGGATAGTCCCGAAGCAGTTAATGTAAGTTTAACTGTCGTAGAACAAATCCTGAATCGGCCGGAAAATGTATGCATCACTGTAGAAAACGATGGTGCTAATATTAATATCACCTGGGATGCTGTTGCCGGTGCAACTTCCTACAAAGTTTATTCCTCTGATGATCCGGAAACTGGTTTCACAGAAGATACAAGTGGTACATTTACTGATGAAAGTTGGACAGCATCCATTCCAAATGGAAAGAAATTTTATTATGTGAAGGCGGTGAATTAAATACAACCATAGTTTCGGTAAAATGTATCTAAATTCTAATTTTGCACAGACATGTTTTTCTTCTGCCATTAGAGTTAACGCCGTAAACGGCGTATTGTTTGCAAACTCCTGGGCGTGAATACACAGGCTATTAATGGTTAGCTGCTTCAATAGCCTATTCGTTCACGCATAGGAAAAAGGGCTTTTCGATTTATCTTCTTGCGATTTTGCAATCAGTTGCATTTTTCTCTTGCACTTTTGCTATAAAATGCCAAAGATAATTATTTTTCGCATTTTATATTTTTTATGTGAAGTGTCTAACTATAAAATAATAAATAAGTTGTGTATGTTTATAGGGAAATCGCTGACATCTGGAATAGCAAGTGCAGTAGAGAAAAAAGGAGGAATGAGCATGAAAAAAAATTCTTTTGTAATTTTGATGTTTATGGTTTTAAATATGATCACAATATTTGCTGAAGGAACATTCATTACAACAAATTATCGTGATAGAAATATGGATGTCCAGATTGAGATTCTGGATGATGGTGATGTGAAATTAAGCTGGAGCGCAGTTCCCGAAGCAGTATCTTACAAGATTTACTCCGGTGATACGCCCAATCCAGACAACTTTGAATTATTTATAGAATTAGATTCTTCCCATCTGTTTCACCAATTTACTCCAGATTCAGAACGTGAGTTTTATCATATGACCTATACTTATAATACTGGTGGAGGTACTGTAACCGATATAGATGGCAATGTCTATCAAACTTTAATAATTGGCAACCAGGAATGGATGATCGAAAACCTGAAAGTAACTCACTACAGAAATGGCGACCCGATACCCTATGTTACTGACAATTGGTTTGAGCTTACTACAGGCGCGTATTCTTACTATCATCACGATTCAACCAATATAGAAATATACGGTATGCTTTACAATTGGTATGCAGTAGATGATGCTAGAGGTTTAGCGCCAGAAGGCTGGCACGTGCCAACTGATGAAGAAATTATAGAACTGGAAATGTATCTTGGCATGGAGGAAAGTGTAGCTAATAGCACCGGTTGGCGTGGCACGAATGAAGGCAGTAAACTTGCGGGTGGATACGATTTATGGAATAGTAGCAATTTGATAGATGATCCCGAATTTGGCAGCAGCGGCTTCAACTTACTTCCCGGCGGTTACCACGCAGATGAGTGGACCTACTATCTTGGCTACCATGGCACTTTCTGGTCTTCTATAGAAGTTACGAGTAGCTACGCCTGGACTCGGAGATTGGAATACACACGAAAAGACGTTAGACGGCATGACTATGACAAAAATTTTGGCTTTTCGGTGCGCTGTGTGAAGGATATGGAATAAAATTGAATGTTGAATTGTGAAAGTGACAACGCCGGAAATGACCAGACGGGAGATGGACTTTATAATTCGAATGAAAACTCTTATTTTCACCTCACATTGATTGTACTTTTCTTACTGATGTTCATTTCAGCTTCTGGCTCATCTTTAACAGTTGCAAAATATAAAATATTGATAAATAGTTACATAGAGAGACAGGAAATGTTCTTGGCACCACATTTTCTAGTTTGAAGTAATCAACTCTTGATTGCAGTTCTCTGATTGTTGACAGAATAGCAAGCAGCTTTAAATACTCTGTTGCAAGTTCTTTGGCATTCTGATCTGACCGCGAACTTTACTCCATTTTCTTCAATTTGCGGCTGAGAGAAAAAGGTGAGATTCCCAGCAGTTTGGCTGCTTTCACCTGTACATTATCACATTTCTGCAGGGCAAGTCTTATCAGTCTCTCTTCCGCCTGTGCCAGATGCAAATTATCTTCAAGATTGACAACACTGGAAATTTTCCTGTTATCAAGATCAGGTAAAATGATGTCTTCGGCTGTTATCGTTGGTCTTGTATTCATAAGCAGCGAACGGCGAATGATGTTTTTCAGTTCACGCACATTGCCCGGATAGTGATATTCCATAAGAACCTGCAAGGCTTCTTTATTCAAAAGTGGTTTTTCTCGTTTGGTTTGATAGCACAATTCCGAGATAAAATAATCGATCAGAAAGGGAATGTCATCCAATCTATTTCGGAGGGGTGGAATTTGAATTTCCAGTGTATTAATTCGATTGAGCAGATCAAAACGGAAGAGATTTGTCTGGGCTAAAAAGTTGATGTCTTTATTCGTTGCCGAAATCAGCCGAAAATTGATTTTATGTTCTCTGGTGCTGCCCAGTCGTTGAATAACCTTTTGTTCGATCACGCGCAGAAATTTAGCTTGTAAGCTCAATGGAAGATCACCGATCTCATCCAAAAACAAAGTACCACCATGAGCAGCTTCGATATAACCGATCTTTTTTTTGTCAGCTCCAGTAAAAGCTCCCTTTTCGCTGCCAAAGAAAAGACTTTCAGCCAGAGTTTCCGTGATTGCTGCAGAATTTACCACCACAAAGGGATTGTCTTTACGAGAACTGGCAAAATGGATCAGGCGGGAAATTATCTCTTTGCCAGTTCCAGATTCACCTGTTATCAAAATCGGTTCATTCTCCTGTCTGGCTGCAATTAATGCCAGATCAACTACTTTTTTGAGAGCTGGACTCACACCTATCAAAGGAGTTTTAACACGAGAAGAAAGCTCCTGAGAAATAAGTGAATTATGTTTATATTTAAATGGCGAGGGAGTTTTTTTGCGCTTCATCTCTTCTTTTTGTTTGATCTCTTCCAGCTCCAGTTTATACTTCTCTTCAAAGAGTTCTCGTTCAAAATTGCTGAATTTTTTATAATAAAAAAGCGCACTTTGGAAATCATTTTCTTCTTCATATATTTCGATTAAAGTTTTAAAGCCATTTATAATTCCAAGTTTACGTTTTTGATCGGCTACTTTGGAGATGACTTCCAAAAGGTACTTCTTAGCATTTTCTCTTTCACCTAGATGATAACAGGCAATTCCCAATCCTTGAATTGCCAGCATTTTCTGAATAAAATTAAGCTCAGGTAAATTAAGACATTCATCCAATTTCATCTTTGCCTGCGGCCAATTTTCACGGTTTATTTCTGTGAGACCATAATTCAATAGAATGGAAACATAAACTTCAGTATCATTATGTTGTTTTGCCAACGATAATGCCAGTTCCCAGTTAGCTTCCGCTTTTTTGAATTGGCCAAGCGCAGCATGGCAATTAGCAGCGTTTACCAGGAAGGAAAAATACATCTTAGGATTTTTCGCGTGTGTTTCTTCATTAATAAATTTACTAAGATATTTCAGGCTTTCCTGATATTGAGACATCCGACCGTAGGCAGTTCCCAGATTTAGATATACAGCCATTACCTTGCTGGAAGATTCGTCATCAAAATATTTAAGTGCTTCCAATAAGTAATTAATGGCTTTAGGAAAATTGGCAGAATAGATATTAAGCCTGCCGAAACCGCAATAAGCCAGAAATATAGCTTGATCCAGATGATTTTTTAAACCAAAACTTAACTGTTGTTCATAATATTTCTGAGCTTGCTCAAATTCATCGAGATTTTCATACATATAGCCAAGATTGGAATATCTATCTAACAAAATATCCGTTCTACCGGAAATTTCTGCCAGCTTCAGGCTCTCTTTTGCCTGCTCTAATGCTTCCTGGCCTTTCTGCTGCTGCCAGAATAGATAAGAAAGGTTATCATGAATTTGGGCAAGCAGATCGGTTTCATTAAAATATTTTTTCAAACTTTGAAAAGCTTCATAAATTTCCTTAAAATACTTTCCGCGAGCATAATAGCGAGAAGCTTGTAAGGTAGAATAAAATATCTTCTGAATTGCAAGGCAGCTTTCAGATTGTGGTTTTTTATCAAAAGTCAGATATTCGTTAAATACCTGGATGGCAGCTCTGAAATCCTGAATGTAATCCCAATCGTGTTCCCGATTTCGGTTTTCTACTATTCTGGCATAAATTGACAATTTGTCCAGTTTACCAGCTTTTCTCAATTTATCTTGCAACTTCTTTAATTCGCTCATTATATCTCCCTTGCGTTTCTGCTATGATTACATTTTCTAAATTGCGATTCTGCAAGGTTTTGTCAAGTTTGATAAAGTTCAGGATACAAAAAATATTCTTAAAATGAGGCTATAATATTGTTTTATAAGAGTTTTAAAATTTTTTTAAAATATTAAATCTGTGGTATTGTGCAAAGGATTTTTCTATTTCCCATTTCCCTTTTTTTTCATCTTTCATTTTACATTTTCACTCATCACTTTTCATTCATCTCACTTCACTAGCAACATCTTCCTGCTGGCGATAGGTTTTCCATCCATTTCCAATTGATAGAAATAAACTCCGCTGCTGACGGGTCTGTTATTGTCATCTCGTCCGTTCCAGGTCTTTGTCATCCAGAGCTCTTCGACTCCGCTC
>JAGYMQ010000046.1 GCA_018400535.1 Candidatus Cloacimonadota bacterium | reverse complement strand
CAAAATGCAACAACTGTATCAAAATGCAACAATTCTTTTTTCCTATAACAGTTATACTCTAGTTATACTCTACTAAGTCTATAGACATTGTTTGGTAGTAACTATTCTATTTTCCTGGTACCTTTGGCAGTTTGGAAGTCACTATGTAGCAGCATTTTATAGACACCGAGTTAACAAATTACTTTAAATCGATCCTCTATCCCCCACAACCAACCCATCATAACATATATTATGTAAACTTAAATATCTCAGCTTAATTAACAGCGGATCCCCATCTGAATCCCGGCATTAAGATTTTGGAAGTCACTTTGCATAAATGGCGCTAAAGATTTCTAAATTATTAACTCTTCATCTATATTTCGTTCGACGAAGTATCCACTATACTATTATACTCTAGTATTATATACTTTGTTATGTAATAGAATACTATTATACAGTATACTAGTATTATACTTAGTAAATACTAGTACTATTATACTATAATTGTTAAGTTAGTCTTACTCTTAGAGTTTAAGGTTAAACTATAGAGTAATTACTACTTCTTTTTTTTTATTATATATATTATATATCTAGATAAGAGAGATTATAGATTATAATCTACACTATACTACTAGAGAATAGAGAGAGAAGAAAGAATAAAAAGAAGTAAGAGAGAGAAGAAAGAAGTACAAGAAAGAAAAGAGAGAAAGAAGAAAAACAAGAAAGAAGCCCACGCCCCTTTCTCATTCTATCCACCATATCTCAATCCTAACAGCAAAACTATTCTCTTGAGATTAAACACTCACCTCACTCGACTTTTCGCTTCAAAAACAATATTTCGAGACTTCATCCCTAACACAAAAAAAATAAATAAAAATTTGCTTAAATAAAAAAATAAACCAATTTATTTATCAAAAGATAAAGGAGATTAAAATGAAATTAGAAAATGCAATCGAAGTAATCGAAGCACGCAGCGAAAACGCTGCAAAAGCCCGTCAATTAATTTACGAAATTATGGAAGAACTGGAGTCACGCCTCGACGAAAAGGACCAATTCTACATAGAATCGAAATCGATTCAGATGATAGGCGGAGATCGAGGTTTCACTTACCGCCTAAGTATAAAGAATGGTGAGGTAAACATCGTGGCGGAAAAAGGCTATGGAGAATCTTACGTAGTTAGGGAAGATTACATATCTTACATCAACATAAACAGCCTCGTAAGCTCCCTCGAGGACCTGATAGAAAAAATCGAGAAAATGGACAACTTCAGCGAAGCAACACAGAAACTGGCTAGTATTTACAAGGAGATAAAAAGCGGTATACGGACAGTATTCCGTGCTCGTAGAAGAAGATGTATAAAATAATCGATATAAAAAAACTGAGATCCCCTGTCTACTACAAGAATAACCAGATACACCACGAAAAAGTAGATGAGGGGATCCCTCTTCATTACGGAATCATAACAAAATTATCAATACTGCCATTCCAATCCTTCATCGACTGTATCGAACACATAAACCACACACCCAATAAATTCTATTTCGACCTCAAGTCAAACCTCTATGTCGTAAGTCTATGCCCAGAAATAGAATACAGAATCAAAGCTAAGGATATGCTTCAGATCATAAAACCTAAGTAGTACTCACATAGTCAGATAACATATCTACAATATCCTCACCCTCACGAGCTATACGATCCAACTCCCGATTCCTGTTTTTCTTTGCCTCGAAAATCTTCAGATCATCAGCAATCCTCGACAGAAGAGAAACCTTATCGTGCAACTCGATCTGCAAACCCATCTTCGTCTCTTTGATTGATTTGATAGCACCAGCTAACTCACGAGGAATCTCAGCGCTCGGCTTGATAGTCAATTTGTTTTTATCGCTGTAAACAGGATCCCCATTCTCGTCATATCCTGCGACCTCTTTAGCCATCTCAAACTCGACAAAGTCAAGTATATTGGAAGTAGCTATGGCGGAAATCTCACGCTTGATCGCAGACTCGTCAACCCGCAAACGAGCATAAATAAGCAAGCGCTCATAACTCATTATTTTCTGAACAGACTCACGCTTCATCACCTTCAAAGCACCACCATAACTCATACCAACAACCTCAGCAGCCTCCTTGATAGACTTGCCAGATAAATGCAGACGAACAAGCCTCGCAACAGGAACATCAACACCATCATACAACTTCAATAAACGTTCCTCAATTTCAATAGGAGACATTTCTAAGTCACTAACTTGTTTTTCTAATTCCTTCATCTATATCCTCCAAATGGGAACAATTTTCTAAAATATAAAATAAAAAAAAGGAGCTCGGCAACAAAGGAGATGCTATAAACCGAGCTCCCAATCAAGAAAAGGAGAGAATCTATGAAACGATTCGGAATACATAATAATCAACTCCACAAAAAAAACAAGAAAGAAAATATGAATTATTGCAGAAAAAAATTAAATAATAATTTGCTTTACAAAAAAATCATACTACATTTTTATACAAATAAAAAGGAGGTGCTTGTGAAACTAATAAGCATTAGAATCGATTCCTTCAAAGGAATCAAACAAAAAAAAGTAGAAACAGGAAAAGTAACCAGGATCGAAGGGAAAAACGGAACAGGAAAAACTTCTATCGTAGACGCCTATCTATGGCTAATGACAGGAAAAGACTCGCAAGGAAATGCACAATTCGATATCATCCACAAAGGGAACAAAGAAGCAACTGTAGAAGCAACCGTAGAACTCGAAGATGGACACACCATCACACTCAAAAAAAACTATAAAGAAGTCTGGAAGAAAAAAAGAGGATTCCTGAAAAAACAACTTACAGGACACACCGTAGACCATTATGTCAACGACGTCCCAGTCAAAAAATCAGAATTCAACACAACTATAGACGCTATCGTCGAACAAGACAAAATGCAGCTACTAACGAACGCAACGGCATTCCTGTCATTGCACTGGGAAAAACAGAGAAAAATACTGCTAGATAACTTCGCAGAAATAGACAAAGATGAAATCAAAAAAAAGGTGAACCTGCAGCTGCCAGACAAATACAAAAAACTCCCGATCAAAGAAATTATCAAAATTTATAAGAAACGAGAAAGAGACATAAACGACAGAATGGAAATACTCCCCGCCAAGATCGACGAAAACTCAAGATACCTGCAGGAAATCAAAACAAACAAAACAAAAGAGGAACTCGAAAACATACAAAGAAACGCTCAAATAGAAAAAGAAAGAATGAAAGACACAAGCAACGAAGAAGCGAGAAGGAAAAGAAAGAAACTATACGAAAAAAAAATCGAACTATCAACAACAATATCGACCACAGAAGGAAAAATAAACAGAATAGAATACGACATAGCGATGATTGAAGATACCATCAAAGAAGCAAAAAAAGACCTCCTAAAAATAGAAGAACAACCACAAAAGGAATTCTCCTTCCCAGATATCTGCCCGACCTGCAAGCAAGACATCCCACAATCACACAAGAATATGCTTAAAGAAGAAGCACGGATAGATCACATCAAAGAGATAAAAAATGAAAAACAAACAAAACAAAAGAAAATCGAACATAACAAAAATATGATACAAGCACACATAAACAGCATAAAAAAAGGAAAAGAAGTCATCAAGAAAGCAAAAGAAATACTCGAAAAAGTTAACACCGACCTTCAAAACACAGAAAAAATAAAACAAATCGATTACACAGAGATCGACAAAAGAATAGAAGAAACAACAGAAGATATCAATAATATCACGAACAACGAAAAAGTAAAAATGAGGATCCAGGAACTCGAAAGAGAAGAATCCATCCTGTCAAACGAATACACAGAGACGGCAAAAATGATAAGCAGATGCTACGATTATCTGCAAGAAGAAAACAACGCAATCGAAACCTCGATAAACAAAAACTTCAACAACATAAAATTCAGACTCGGAAAAAGATTGCTAAACCAGGAAATCAAACCAACCTGCGAAGCAGAAATAGACGGAATACCAGTAGCAAGCGCCAACAACAGCGCAATCATCAACGCAGGGATCGAGATCATCAACGTCCTGCAAAAAGCATACAGCACGAAACTGCCGATCTTAATAGATAACGCAGAAAGTATCAACGAACTAACCCCCACAAACTCACAAATCATCGCTACATATGTGACCGAAGAACCGCTGAAAATAAAAATAATAACCAAATAAGGAGAAAAAAATGAAAAAAGAAATCGTTCAAAGCGTCCAAACAAAAGTTACAGAATATCAGAAAAATGGACAGCTGCACTTTCCTGCGAATTACTCGCCAGAAAACGCAATGAAAGGAGCCTGGCTGATATTACAAGGAACAGTAGACAAAAACAAACAGCCAGTTTTGCACACGTGCACGAAAGAATCCATCATAAACTCGATGCTGACGATGGTTGTGCTCGGATTGAATGCGAATAAAAAACAAGGATACTTTATCGCATACGGGAAATCCCTCGCCTTCCAACCATCCTATTTCGGGAACGTGTCTATCCTGAAAAGAGTGACAGATTGCAAAGACATAGCAGCGGAAGTGATCTATGAAGGCGACAAGATCGAATACGACATCGTCGGCGGGAACAAACGCATAAAACACGAACAAAAATTCGAAAATATGAACAACAAGATCGTAGGAGCTTACGCAACGATCACAACGAAAGAAGGAAAAGAAATCTCAGAAGTTATGACAATACAGAAAATAAAAAAAAGCTGGAAAATGTCGAGACAAAACCCCATCCTCGAAGATGGATCGATCAAAAGAGGGACTGTCCACGACGACTTCACAGAAGAAATGGCAAAGAGAACAGTCCTGAACAGACTCGCAAAACTATACATAAACAGCTCGAACGACAGCTCTCTCGTCCTCGACACAAAACTGATCAACGATGAAAAGACAAAACAACTCGAAATAGAAGAAGAAAGCGACAACGAAGAAAACATAGCAGAAGAAAATCTCGAAGATAAAAAAGAACCACAACCAGAACCACGAATATACGCCAAACCACCAAAAACACAGAATCCAGACTACCTATATAGCCCAACGGAAGAAGAATCAGAAACAACGGAAGATAAAGAACAAGAATTGAATTGGAATACAGATTCCAGCGTGGAGTGAAGAATGGGACACGTGATAAAAGGCTTCTGGGCAAAAAAACCAACCAAATACGCACAAAGAAAAGGCATCATCACAAACATTAAAATAGATAGAAAACTGCTGATGCAATACCTCGAGGAAGTAGACCAGGATCTCATCTATTTCGGGATAGCGCACACAAAAAAAGAAAACCAAGAATACACAATCCTGAAAAGTAATTATAAAGGACAGAAAATAAAAATGAAACCACAGTCGAAAGATGATTTCATACCATAACTCCCCTGTAAACGTGCTTGCGTCAAGTAGCGATGCTAATAGTATCGTATGTGCCTCCAATCCACAAATACTGCTTGACGCAGGCCTTCTCTATAAAAAACTGCTGAAGAAACTCGAATTCAACATACCTAAACATTGCCTCATCACACACGAACACAAAGATCATTCTAACGCAATACAAGACATCATAAAACACACACCGATAAACATTTACACGTCACAAGGAACAGCAGAAAAAATAGGGATCACAAAATATCACCGCCTGCACATATGTAAACATAATACACCATTCAAGATAGAAAACATCACGATAACACCATTTGAAACGATCCACGACGCAAAAGAACCTCTAGGATTTGTGATAGAAACCGATAAAATGAAAATATTATTTGCAGTAGATACGGCTTACCTGAAATACAACATTCGCAATCTGACACACATAGCAGCAGAATGCAATTACGACATAGAAACACTTAAAGAAAAAGTAAAACAAAAAAAAATAAACTTCACACTCGCAAAAAGGATAACACAAACACACCAATCTGCGGAAGAACTGAAAATATATATCGATAAAATAGATAAAAGTAGATTAAAAGAGATACACCTACTGCATAAATCAAATAATAATCTGTCAGATAAAAAAGTAGAACAAATATTCAAAAAGTATAAGGAGATCATTTATGAATGAAAAAGAAAAGGAAAAATGGGTAAAACTGAATAACGAGTTCGGGAGACTAACCGACCTGCTGCTCAAATGCCAAGAATCGATCCAAAACATCGTATTCAAAGATAAATACGATAAACGGGGAAGGATGGAATGGTGGGAAATAGAAATAGACCACCTCAAAACCTTGATCGAAACAGGAAAAGCAACAAAGGAACAACAACACCTATTCACGACGATCACAGACGCAGCGCTGGGAGAATACGACAGGGCAGAAGAATCGATCAAGGGAATAGTGAAGGAAAACTTTCCAGACGCAGTCGATAAAGTATTAGATGAATACGGAGAAAAAAATAAAGAAGGACAAACACCAAAACCAAAGGACATATACACGGTCGATTATCTTAAAATAATAAAAAGGCAAATCCAAAATGTTTAAACTACAGGAACAAATAAAATCACTGCTGAATAAATGCGACAACGAAGAAGATAAGAAAAAACTCGGACAAGCAGTAGCATCACACCCTGCAAAATTCTTCTGTCCGAACGGAGCACAGGAAAGACTGATAAACGTTTTCAAAAATTCAATACTGACGACAGAAAACCCGACCGACATAGCAACCATCATCTGCACATACGCAAACGGAGTAGGCAAAACAGAGATCATTAAACACCTCATAGTAAACCTCATCAACGGACCCCAAAATGGCTGGTTCGACCACGAGATATTCCGAACCTGGAAATTGCCAAAAAGAATCTGGTATTGCACCACACCAAGACAATTAGTAACAAAAGTGCCGAACCAACTTGTCGAAATACTCGAAAAAACCGCCAACTTCAACGACATAACCATCGAAACGAGCAAAGCACATCACGAATGGATAACCACAATCGAAACAAGCAACGGCTGGACAATATATTTCTTCTCATACAACCAGCAACCAAGCGAACTCGAAGGTGACGAAGTAGGACTGATCATAAACGATGAGCCAGCGCCAGAAAGCTTCGACAAAGCACAAAAATCAAGAAGAAGAATGGGAAACATAACTATCCACGTTATGACACCACTATACTGCGATCCATACCTGCCAAACAACTATAAAAAAGCAAAAAAACTCGGGATAAAAGGAACATACACACTCGAAGCACCTGTCTACGAAGCCTGCGAAGTCAGAGGAACAAGAGGACACCTCGCAAAAGAAAGAATCGATAAAATGGTGGAAGAATACTCCGAAGATGAAAGAGAAGCGAGGGCAATGGGAAGATTTATGTTTTACTCAACAAGAATATACCAGAACTTTTCCAGAAATGTCCACGTAGCAAAAAAAGTATCCCCATTCGAATTCGAATATCACGGAAAAAAAATGGTGGTACCCAAAACAGCTATCTGCAAAACAGCGAACGACCCAAAAGATGGAACGTGGGATGCGGTAGTATACGCCTGGCTATTCCCGAACGGAAGGATCCTTATATTTGACGAATCACCAGCGAAGAAAGATAGCTATTACTGGGAAATGAAAGAATCGGCAACAATAGAGGACAAAATAAGCGAATTCATCGAAATAGAAAGAGAAAACGAACTATACGAAAACAATATCAGAATCAGAAGAATCATAGATAAAACATTCGGAATCGAGCAAACAAGAGGTGGAACAAACCTCGCAACAGAGTATTTCAAGACAGGGAAAAAACTGTCAAAAGAACTCGGAATACCAGCCTCGTTCACGTATTACGCATCACACGCAAAACAAAAAAATAAAGGAATGCTCGAATATAGACACGAAGTAGTCAGAGAAAAACTAAAGATACAGCCAGACGGAATGCCAAACTTGATCATAGCTGACGTTTGCTCGCACACAATATTCGGACTCGAAAATTACATCAGGAAATACAGCGAAAAAATGCTCGAAAATAATATGCAAATAGACGCATCACCAATACCAAAATATAAAGACTTCCCAGACGCAGTGGGATTCCTCTGCGCAGATAAAGGATACCTCGCAGACAATGAAAAGATAACAAAAACCGAAACTAACGACACCACAGGACTGAATTGGTAGGAGCGAAAATGCAAAAAGGGAAAGCAAAATGGATGAAAATGTCAACCAAAATGCCCGCCGCTATGAGAAGATTCTTCGTCGAAACAGAAGCTGTCGGGATCGCACTGTATTACCTAATCCGTATGCACATCGCAAGACAAGAAGGATACTACGTCAAAGACACAAACGAATTCAGAATCGAACTAAAAGATCTGTCCTCAATAGACTTCGTGTCGATTGACTGGGCAATAAGAATGATGCTCAAACATAAAATATTCAGCAAAGAACTATACGACAGATTTAACATACTGACCTCATTAGATATACAAAAAGATTACTTTCAAACGGTCAGAAACAGAAAAGAAATACCAGTGAACCTGCTTTACATAGTAGACGAAAAATACTTAACCAAAAACGCATTGAAGTATATGCCAGGCGATATCGAAAACATAGCAGAAGAAACAACAGAAGAAAAATACACGACAACAGGCGAAGAAAAGGAAATGTTCAGAGAAGCACATAAAGTCTATCCAGGTGACAAAAGCGATATCGAAACAGAATTCAAAAACTTCGTGTTCAAACATAAAGATCACAAAAGAGTAGCACCAATGCTGCTGCAAGCAGTAAAAGATATGATCAGACATTATGATATGCTGAAAGAAAATGGATTGTTTTGCCCAGAATACAAACCATTCAGAACCTGGATAAACGGAAGATATTGGGAAGTAGAATTTGCAGATATGCAAAAAAGGATTAGTGTTTATAACAAAAAAGGAGATGAATATGTATTCAAAAACAAAGGAAAAGAAAATTAATTATCCAGTAGGATACATTAAGAACAACAAGAACACCTTGTCACTCGTAGAAAAGAATATCAACAACAACTATCATTACCTATTCGTAGGAAGCGTAGGATCAGGAAAAACACACCTCGCAAAAATATTACAGAAAACAGACGATAGGTTCAAATTTGTATATGCCCGCAACATTTATTACGAATATGTCAGGCTGCTCAAAGGCGACTACGCAGACGCTAACGAAAGAATAGCATCACTGGTCAGAACAGGCAGAACCAGATGCCTGATATTCGACGATATCGGAACAGAAAAACCACCGACGGCTGCAGCCAGATCATTCATCGAAGGCTTGATCGAAGATAGGTATATGGCAATAGAAGAAGGTATTGCACAGAAAACAATAATGACAACAAATCTCTCACTGAAAGAAATCGAAATGCTGTATGGCGAAAGAGTAGCAGACCGCATACTCGGATCCCTGACGATCTGCAAATTTCAAGACATATCGTTCAGAAAAAAGAAAATGAAGGTGGTGTCACAATGAACAAAGTAGTGAAAAAATGGGTAGAACTACCAAACAAAGAATACCCGATAGTCGTATCCAAACCACTTAACAAATTCTCAATAATATCAGTCTTGAAGTGGCTGGAATATAAAAATCTGAAGTATATCGTCGGCAGAGACAAATATGGACGGCTCGTAGCATTCAGAGAGAAAAAAGTGGATGAATACACAACGTCGAAATACGGAGAATACACAGAATCAAAATATCGGTTTGATATAATAGATCATAAAAAATTGATTAAAGACGTAGAGAAAAAAAAGGAGCGAATAAAATGACAAATTTCATAATTCCATTAAAAAAATGCAACGTGATGATCGAGCTCGACGACGATGTCCTCAAATTCGGCATCATAGATCAGGAAGTCAATCATATCGAATGGTATACTGTGAACGAGGACAAGATGACCATCGAAAAAAGGAAAAAGGCTGATTATATACACGACATGACCACAGAAGATAATCTTTTATCTGGCAAAAATGAGAGCTAACGTGGCGGAGCTGCTACGTTTGGAGAGCGAATTGTTATGTACACGACAAGGAGGAAATCGTGGATAAGAAAAAATTAGAAACTGTATTAGAAAAACACAAATTGTGGCTGGATGGCAAGCCTGGCGGAGAAATAGCTAATCTTCGTGAAGCTAATCTTCGTGGAGCTAATCTTGGTGAAGCTAATCTTCGTGAAGCTGATCTTTGGAGAGCTAATCTTGGTGAAGCTGATCTTCGTGGAGCTAATCTTTGGAGAGCTAATCTTCGTGAAGCTGATCTTGACTTTTCAGTTTTCCCACTTTGGTGTGGAAGTTTTGACATGAAGGTTGATGATAGACTTATTTGCCAACTTGTTTATCATTTGTGCAAATTAGATTATCAAGGCGATAATAAAACAATTAAAAAAATGTTAAACTTAGAGACTTTTAAAAGTGTGGCAAATCAAAGCCATTTGATAGATGTACATAATTT
>JAGYMQ010000045.1 GCA_018400535.1 Candidatus Cloacimonadota bacterium | reverse complement strand
ATTCGATTTTTGTCAGATTTTCTGAGGCAATGCTGATTTTATTCTTATCCGAATCAATTTTGATAGTATCGCTTTTTTTGGTCTTGATGATGATATCTTTTTCCAGAGAGAATTCCAGCTCTTTGATCTTGATATTATTGAAAGTCAGATACACTTCATCCGACAGCAATTGAACTTTCTTGTCAGCAGAATATAGCAAACTGCTGATCAGTATTAACATAAAAAAAATGGATGATCTTTTCATGGTAGCTCCTTATTTGATCTCTTTATTTTTATGGATGTATGTGGAAATCACAAATAGACTTCCGCTAACGATTATCTGCAATAATGTTTTCCAGTTCCATAAGATCGCATTCCAATTATTCCTGATAAATTGTTTTGTTTGCCAGAGATCTGCTTCGGCATCGAGAACCTCCATTCCAGGATTTTTTATTAAATTCACAAAATAATTCCAGGGTAGCGGAAGATTCCATTTGAACATAACGTTCAAAATCAAAAAGAGAAAATTAATGCCAACTAAAATTGCAAATCCTTGAAAGACCGCTTTGTCTTTGAAGATAGCAGAGCAAAAGAAAGCGATACTGCCGAAGATCAATCCCGTTTTAAGATATTTCACCGACATCTGAAACATTCCGAAAAATGCTGGATAAAAAGAGAGTTGATTAAAAAATGCCAAAATGATGTTTATTATAATGAAATTCAAAATTACCAGCATCAGAAAAACCAGCCAATTGCTCATTAAACCAAAGATAAATTTAGAAAATGAGCGGAGCCAGATCGAGATGGGTTGTGATCGGTGAAATAACTCACAATTTTTCTGAATATCTTCGTTTAACGCAGATTGCATAAAAATAATGATGAAAAGTAAACTCATCAATCCTGGCATAAAAACCGATCCCACATTCACATAATAGTTGATCGCAGGAAATTTTATCTGGGCCTGGATCTCGGCTAATTGCAAATTGAAATCGCCCTTGAAATAGGCGAATCCAAAGGAGATCAATAATAGAAAATAGAATCCCAAAGTGATCCAGATCGGAACTAATACTATCGAACCGTGCGTGTGCCACTCTTTTTTGATCAAAGCACTAAATTTCTTCATTTTTTCCTCCCACTTTTTCGATAAAAATATCAGAAAGAACTGGTCGAGATAGTTTTGCTTCAGGTATCTCGATATCTCTCTTGAGAAGTGCACTCACATTTCCAAGTGTCGAATTTATCACATTTGGCTGATGGATTTCCAGTTCTGATCGACGTTCTGAAGGCAAGGTGAAAATCGCATATTCATCTTTCAATTCTTCTACATCTTTCTGCAAAATAATCTCGCCATCATCGATAAAAATTATTTCTTGAAGAATGTGCTCGACCTCTTCCACCTGATGAGTTGAGATCAGGATTGTTTTTTCTTCATTGAAAAATTCTCCGAGAATCGTATTAAAAAATTCCTTACGAAAAACGATATCCAATCCCAAAGTCGGCTCATCCAAAAGTAATATGTCAACTTCGAGAGAAAGAGTGATGAGCAGATATAATTTTGTTTTCATTCCTTTGGAAAGACGTGCTACTTTTCTTTTCAGTGGCAGCTTGCTGTTTTGCAAAAGTCTCTCCGCCTTTTTTTGATTCCAACTATCATTCAGAGCAGAAACATAATCGATCGTCTGCTGAACGGTCAGCCTATCATCCAAACAATTCACATCTGGAATGAACGCAATATGATCATGAAGCTTTTCCCGATGATTTTTCACTGATCTTCCCATTATCTCGATCTCTCCTGAATAATTCAGGAAACCAAGCATACAACGCATCAGTGTAGATTTCCCAGCTCCATTTTTTCCTAACAAACCAATAATTTTACCTTTTGTAATGTTTAGATCGATATTTTTTAGAGCACGAAATTTGCCATAATATTTTGATATATTATTGATGGATATATAGTTATCATTCATTAATTGCCTCCTTTTTCACAAAAATTTTCTTCGATCAATTTGATCAATTGTGCTTTGGAAAATCCTAAGGATCTGCTTTTTTGGATGATGCATTTGATGTCTAAATCTTTGAATGTTCTCATTTTTTTTTCTCTCAATATTTTTCTTGCACCTTTTTTCACGAACATGCCGATACCTCGCTTTTTATAGATAATCCCAGCATTCACCAGCTCATTGATAGCATTTGAGATCGTTTGCGGATTCAATTTGTATTGTTTTGCTAATTTGCGGATAGAAGGAATCGCTTTATCTTCCGACAATTGTTTTTTCAGAATGGCATTCTCGATCTCGCTTTCAATCTGTAAATAAAGCGGAATACTATCATCAAATTTCATCCGACCTCCTTTCTGTTTTACTGTCTTGGTCAACTGGGACAGCAACTCTTTTAACGTCAAGTTTTTTTTTGCAATATTTCTTGCTGAAATTTTCTCTCTCAAATTTTTGCCTTCATAGCAAAATACAAAGGAGTAAATCATGAAAAAAAATGGCATGATATTTGGATTCATACTAATATTCTCAATTAGCCTTTTATCCGGAAGTTTTTATCAAACTAAAGAATGGACAGAGATCATTGAGAGCGGACGCACTGAAGATGCTGCTTTCATTGCAGAAACTATTGATGGAAACTATGTGATTACTGGAGGGACTGATAGCTTGAACTTTGGTGGAGCAAAGACAGGTTATCTGAAAAAACTGGATCAGGACGGAAACATTCTCTGGTCAAAAACCTATGCTGACATTGACGGAACTGGATTTGTCGATGCCTTCGCTGATGGAACTTTTCTCATCGTTGCAGCCAACAAAGTCAAATGGTTGGATGAAAACGGAAATAGTACTGCTTCGATGAATATTTCAAATTTTTCGATCACGCGGATGGCAAAAACAAATGATGGTGGCCACATTCTTCTGGATAATACTACAAGTGGATCAGGATATTTCCGCATTCGAAAAGTAGGTTCAACTTTTGGCGAAGTTTGGACGAAATTTATCGATCATGACGGCAATCATCAATCCTATCCTCATGGACCGCAACTGGATCACGGTTATTCTGTCAAACAAACAGCTGATGGTGGTTTCATCATTTCAGGCTGGAGTTACTTTGGCTCGGACACTGGCAAAAATGTTTATCTCGTCAAAACAAACAACAATGGCGATGTTCTCTGGGAAAAGAGTTTCGGTGATGGCGGACAGGAAAAGGGATACAGTGTGATCGAAGATAGCGAAGGAAATTTTTTGGTCGTGGGAACAACGCTTGTCAGCCAAGGTGATAAGGTTCTTGCCTTGAAAACTACCGCAAATGGAGATTCTATCTGGTATGAAGTTTTTTCGAGTTATGGCTGGATGAATCACGTCATCGCATCTTCCAATGGCGGCTATCTTGCTGTTGGTGGCTACGAAGATTGGAATAATGAGAATTATCCTTCTATAATGCGCATCTCGACAGATGGAGAATCAGAATGGTCAGATAATACTTATTTTGATAATATCTATGGAAAGGGAATAACTGCAATGCAAGATAGCGACGGCGACTATGTTTTCTGTGGCTGGAGCAATAACGATTATACACATACAAATGAAAGTAATATTTATATTTCTAAATACAGCGAAATTGAAGATCAAGATATCGTTGTGAACGAAGTTCTGCCTTTTATTCCTGAATGGCCAAACAATGAGATAATCATTGCTGAAGACGACACAATACATTTCGAGATCGATGCTTATGATCCAGATGGAAATGATCTCACTTATGACTGGACGATCAATTGGGGAGCACCTGTTTGCACAACTTATGCTTATACTTTTGATCTCGATACCAATGTTGGAGAACAGTATGAAGTTGCTGTGAACGTTGATGATGGTTTTTGGAACAGCGATGAAACTGGACGCAGCAGCGTTTTTTATCAATGGTTGATCACAGTCGTGGAAGGAATCGATGCACCGACTGATCTCCAGATCACGATAAGCGGAAATCAAATTCAATTGGATTGGGATGAAATCACGTCTGCTTCCAAATATAATATTTACGGATCAGACACACCCGAGGGAGAATTCACAAAAATCACTGAAATTACAGGCAGCTCGAATACAACTTGGACAACGAATATAACAGATGCGAAAAAATTCTATCGAGTTACTTCAGAACAGTGAGATTCTAAAGATCGCAAGTTATCGTTGCTGACCAAATCTCATCATTAAAGTATATTGTTAGATCGTGATAGGTAATTGCTTTTATCTCAATAAATAATGGATCATTATTTTTATGGAATATAACAGTTGCTGATAATTGACCAGCCTGGATTTTCAAAAAAAATATTTTTGCTAAGATCAGATTTTCTGCTTCTGCAAAAAACAATATTTCTTTGAGCCAATCGATTAGAAGAATTTCTTTATTTGGTGCTTTCAAAATGAGCTCTTTTTGGAGCTCATTTTTTTTTATTAAGGCTTGTCCGTCGGTAATGATCTTTGTGAGAGCTTTTGCTGCTTTGGTGAAAAGACTTTCCAGACTTTTTCCTTCGACACGAAAGGAAAGATCAGCCGTATGGTCCAAAAGTTCAAAATCTTCCATTTTGTTTCCTTATAATACAAATGAACAAACACTGATAACGCTGATCTAATAGATTTTTATTGCTCGTCAATTTACTGATTTGCAAATTATCCGCTATAAAAATCAGCCTTTGAGAACTGCAAGCGGTTTGGTGCGAACTACCTTTTTGGAAATTCCGGATTTGTGCATCGTATCTACGACGTCACGCACATTTTTATAGGCTCTGCTCATTTCTTCGATCAGCGTTTTTTTTCTGGCAGCCATCACTTTAATATTCTTTTTTCGCAATTCGTTCATTACTGAATCAAAGTCTGTTGATTTCAACGCTTTCCGTCTGCTCATCATTCTGCCAGCGCCGTGACAAGTGCTGCCAAAAGTCTCGCTCATCGCTTTTTTCGTGCCAACGCACAAATAGCTTTCCGTTCCCATATCACCAGGAATGATGACTGGCTGTCCGATCTCGTGAAATGTTCCTCCTGAAAAATTTTCGGCACTGAAAGCTCGCGTTGCTCCTTTTCTATGAACACACAATTCTTTTCTTTTTCCGTCAATCAGATGATCTTCAAATTTTGCAATATTGTGAGAAACATCGTAGATCAATCGAAATCCTAATTTTTCAGAGGAAATCCTCAAACTTTTCTGGAATGTTTGTTCCACTAAACTCATGATGACCTGACGATTTGCCCAGGCAAAATTAGCCGCAGAGCTCATTGCAGCAAAATAGTCCTCGCCTGATTTAGATTGGATCTTCACGGCGATCAATTGTTTATCTGGCAAAGGAAAATCTATTTTTTGCACCAGCATTTTTCGCAGATGATCATCGCAAACTTGATGACCAAAACCACGTGAACCCGTATGAATAATAATGATCAATTGATCTTTCTTTAAATTTAGTTTTTGGGAAATATCAGCGGAAAATATTTCATCAACGAATCCAATTTCCACAAAATGATTTCCAGAACCAAGAGTTCCAAGCTGCGAAGCTCCTCTCTGCAAAGCCCTTGAGCTGATCTTATCAACTTTTGCCGAATTCATTCTACCATTTTCTTCGATCACCGCAAGGTCTCTTTCTTTCCCAAAACCTTTATTTATCGCCCATTCAGCTCCATTTACAAGTACTTTTTTCAATTCTGTTTCAGATAATTTACCGATGGCATTCTGCGAACCAATTCCAGTCGGAATTGTTTGATAAAGTGCGGTCAGAAGATCATCCAGATTTTTCTCAACATCTTGGCGGGAAAGATTTGTTTTAATAAAACGCACACCGCAATTGATATCATAACCCACGCCGCCTGGTGAGATTACGCCTTCATTGACGTCCATCGCAGCAACACCGCCAATTGGAAAACCATAGCCTTGATGAATATCGGGCATAGCTAGAGCAAAATTTTGGATACCTGGCAGAGTTGCGACATTTTTTAATTGTTGTAAAGATTTATCATGCTTCACCAAATCGATCAAATTTGATTTTGCATAAACTCGTGCTGGAACTCGCATCTCCCCTACTTGTGGAAGTTGCCAAAGATTTTCATTGATCATTTTTAATTCAAGTGACATTATTTTTTCTTTAATTTTTTCAATCTTTTCAGATTATCCTGGGCCATTTTAAAGTCTGGTTTTGCTTCCAAAGATCTATTCAACAAATTTTCAGCTTCTTCATATTTTTGTTCATCGATCAAGATCGAAGCTAAATTATTCAATGTCTTTGGTTCATCGGAAACTCTATTTAATATCTTGTAATATAGTTTTTTAGCTACTGCTATATCACCTTCTGCATGAAGAGTGTAAGCATAATTATATTGTGCTTCAATAAATTCGGGATCAAGAAGCATTGCATTTCGGAAATGTTCTTTTGCTTTTTTCACGTGTTTGGAAAAGGAATAATAGAGCCCAAAATAATATTCAAAATCGGCTGAATCGATATACATCGTGTTGAATTTTTGCAAAAGTTCAAAGGCTTGAGTAAGTTCATTTTTGGATAATAGTATAGCAACTTGCTGGGTCGCTTCATTTTCGCTGTTAAAATATTCGGGTTTAGCAAAGATCTTTGCCGTAATCTTCCAATCATTTTTAACCTTTTGAAATCTGAGCGTAAAATTATCTTTTTGATTCAATTCAAAATGAACGAGAGCCTGTTTTTTATCTTTTGTCATCGCAGAAGAGATCAGCTCATGATCTTGCAAATTTCGAAAGGTTTTGTATTTTTGTAAACGTTTTTGCAAAAAGATTTTTCGCGAATTATTATCATTTTCTGGTAAATAATACATTTCCACAGCCTTTTCCCATTCTTGAACAATGATCAGGTTCAAGAATTCAATAGCAAGATGTTCATAATTCTTTACTTCATCTTTAACATCAAGATTTTCTAGATTAAGCATTTCTTTTAAATAGGATAAAGGTATCATGGCATTGAATTTGAAGTCAGAGAAAAAGGTGGTAAGTTTTTTATTTCCCTCTTCGGTTTTTGCCATTTCTGCTGGAATTTTACCATTAAATAATTGCTGGGGCTCGTGAGCCCATTTATTCATTTGTCGCTTCAAAAGGTCTTGATATTCTATCAAGGAATCGGTCTTTGTTTTCAAATTAAAATCATCAGCTTTTTTCAAAGTATAATCACATTCTTCAGGACATTTCTGATCGACGCGCATCTTATTGCAATCTAACCAACAAATATCTTTACCGATGCGCAGACAAAAACGACTTCCGCGATTAACTTTGCAGATTTTGCAGCGATTTTTACTGAAAATATTCAATAAACTCAAATCATAACTCCTTTACTTTCAAGTAATTAAAATTGGCGGCAGTCTTCTTTTATAAGCTGATTTTTTGATCAACGAGATAACTTTATCAACCTCAATTGCGGAAAATCCCGCGGTGATCACCTCTTCCCTATCTTTGCCCAGATCCAGTAAATTGTGCAGAATATCATCCAGAATTGCATAGGAAAGTCCAAGCTCTTTTTCGTCAGTTTGATCTTGCCAGAGATCGGCGGAAGGTGGTTTTTTTATGATCTGTTTGGGAATTTTCAACATTTGTGCTAAGTTAAATATTTCTGTTTTATATAGATGGCCGATCGGTTCAAAAGCGCAGGCATTATCACCATATTGCGTGCAATAACCGCTCATCAATTCTGAACGATTTCCCGTGCCTGCTACCAAAGCATCGTATTTTGCTGAAAGATCGTAAAGAATGCACATTCGCACGCGAGCCATCCAATTTCCTTTGCGCAATTCATCAGCTTCAGGTTCAAAATTATCAAAATAATGATCCACTAATTCTGATATATCAACAAATTGTGAATTGATCTCTAATTTATCGACCAATAATTTTGCATCTGATAAACTGGAAGGATTGCTTTTTTGATAGGGCATCATCACGCCGACGACATGTCTTTTCCCAAGTGCACGAGCTGATAAAGCAGCAGTGACAGAAGAGTCGATCCCACCAGACAGTCCAACTACTACATTTTTCAATCCGCTTTTTTCCAATTGAGAAAAAATGAATTCTTCAATTTTCGAAATCTCTTTTTTCAGATCTATATTTCTCATTAGTTACTCCATAAAACCTTTAGATTCTGTTTGTTATGAAATAAAACATCCACATTATTTATTGATAAAAGATAATATCTTTGCCGAAACCGATTCCACATCCAATCTATTTTTTTTGATAATATCTTCATTTTCCCCGGAGCAGGCATATTTTTTCACTCCGAATTTATGGAATTTGCAGGACAATCCCATTCTCATCAGTTTGTCTGCAAGAGAATTTCCCAAACCTGTTTCCACATTATGATCTTCATAGGTGAAAATAACACCTGTTTCAGCAGCAGATATCAAGGCACTTTCGTCCAATTCTTTCGGTGTGGAAATATTCCAGACTTGCAGAGAGATACTTTCTGTTTCCAATTTTTTTGCAATTTCAACTGCTCTGCCAGCGAAAGTTCCCATCACAAAAAGAGCGGCTGAATTTCCCTCGTGTAAAAGATCAGCTTTCCCGTACTGGAAATTGTAATTTTCATCAAAAAATACTTTTTCTTCTTTTTTGATGATTGCTAATTTTGAACGTCCCATTGCAATGAGAAAATTTCCCGGCTTGTCTGCAACGTAGCGAACAATGTGATCTGTCTGGTTGGGATCAGCTGGTATGAGAATTTTGAAACCAAAAAGATTTTTCATCACGCCCAAATAATCGATGCACTGATGCGTCTTGCCATCTTCTCCGACATCCAATCCGACGTGTGTCGTTACTATCTTCAAATTTGTCTGATTTATATCATTCAAACGATGCTGATTATAAGTTTCATCTACGCCAAAAACTCCGAAATCAACGAAAAAGGTTTGAATTCCACATTTTGAAAGCGCTCCGGAAACAACGGCAGTATTGTGTTCCATAATGCCACTTTGGAAAAATTTATCAGGAATAATTTTTTCAAAATCTTTTGTTTTCACGCTTCCTTGCAGATCGCAATCGAAGACAGCTAACATTTTATCTTGATTTAAATCAGCGATATTTGCGATCGCTTTTCCCCACGCTGAGCGGTTATCTGTCTTTTCTGTATAGATTTGCGGTTCAGGAATTTTCAATTCAGGTTGGAAAAGGGATTTTTCTTCATTTGCAACAATTTGAAAATCTTCTCGCAATTTTTCATATTTTTTCAAGTCCTGAGGCTCATTCAATTCCCGCAAAGCAAGTTCCAATTGCTCTCTTTTCAAGGCTGCACCGTGATATTTTTCATTATCTTCCATGAACGAAACACCCTTTCCCATATTCGTGTGAGCCAGGATCAAGGTGGGAAATTCATTTTTCACCGCCTGCAAAATCGTATCTCGGATCTGCAGCAGATCGTGTCCATCAATTTCGATAACTTTCCAGCCATCTGATTCATAATTTGCTCTGATATTTTGAGGCATCACTTTCTGGATGGAACCGCTGATCTGCAATTTATTATAATCTACAAAAGCAGTAAGATTTTTCAGCTCATATTTCGCTGCAAAACGTCGCGCTTCGCTCAATTGACCCTTTTGCTGTTCTCCATCTCCCATCAAAACAAATATCTGATCGTCAATTTTTTTTATTCTGGAAGCAAGTGCAAATCCGCATCCCGCTGACAATCCTTGTCCCAGATTACCAGAAGCCCATTCGATCCCGGGAACATCAGGTTCGACGTGACCTTCGAAAATGCTTCCAGCCAGGCGAAATTGAGAAATTGCATTATCCAAAGGAAAAAACCCTAACAAACCCAAAGTCGAATAAGCTGCTGGAGCAATATGTCCACAACTGAAAATAACTTTATCACGTTTTATCCATTTTGGATCTTTTACATTGAAATCAATCATATGATAGAGGGTCAGCAAAAAATCGATAGAAGACATCGAACCGCCGGGATGACCGCAACCGGCTAACGTCGTCATTTTCAAGATAGCAGCACGTGCTTTTCGAGAAAGAATTTCAATCTTTTTTAGTTTTTCAATAGAAAGATCGGCTTGTTCAAAATTCATTTTTGCTCCTTACGAATATATTTTTTTCCAAGAATGAAAAGCAATGTTATTCGTAAAGAAAAAATGTGGTTTTTAGAGATAGCTTTTTTTATGTTTTTGAATTTTTGAAAATCAATAAATACTTAAATCCGCGTAGATAAAAATTAAATTTTTTTGCTCGATAATGCCAGATCGAAGTATTTGAAGTTTGATTTCTTCTTCGCACAATGATTATATCAACCGGCATAAAATATTTTGATAATATTTCATAAAATTTGAATCCTACTGGTATCAGACCTGTTTTGCTTCTCCAATGATCTCCGATCAACCAAGCAACATTTTTTTTCTTTTTCAAAACTCTTTTAATTTCAATGATAACCTTCTCTAATTCAATAAAATAATTATTTTTTGTGCAGGATATTTTTCCAATATTTCTTGGATGATCATTATATTTTAGATTGTCAGAATATGGTGGATCAACGAAAATAAAATCAGCAAAATCGTTTTCCAAGGGAAGTTTACGTGCATCACACTGAATAATGTCATCTCTATAGGGTACGATATCATATCCGATCACATCACGATTTTCTTCTTTGCAAACATCGATCGTCGTGCCGCTGCCACACATTGGATCAACGACAAGATCATTTTCTGCTGTATATCTTTGAATGAGGTTCCAGATAATAAAAGCAGGAGTTACACCAGAATATTTGTTGTCACCATGTTTTGTCTTTCCATAATTCTGTGTCGGGAAATCCCAAAAAGTTGTTGTCTCAAAAATAGGTTCCAAATTTTCTTTAGTTTTCATTGATCATATTTCTCAAATCGATAATGAATTCTTCAAATAATTTTATTTTACTACTCTTTTCTATTTCTGCTGTGGTCATAAGATATGCACCATCAGTATCGGTTTCTACGATTGCTCTTCCTTTTTTGATGGGTTTTTTAGTCGTCAGAGTTCCATCTTCATCAGGTGTGATGAAATAAACTTTAATATTTTGAGTAACTTCATCTTGAAGCAGTTTCAATTTCCAATATCCAGTTTGAGCAATTCTTTCTCTTAATGTAACTTTGCAAGAAACTACAGTTATAATTTCCTTATTTGTTGGATTATAAATAATGATATCCACATCAGGTAAATGCAAACCAAATTTTCCAAAATCAACTGCCAACTTTCTTTTTATCTCACTTAGCTCCTTTGGCAGCATTTTTTTTCTTTCTATCTTGTTACCATTTATTACTCGAAGTCCCAATTTTTCTGCTTCATTAGAAATAATAAATTGTACCAATCTTTCTAAATTTTTCCCTTTGAAAGCTCTCCAGCTTTGCTCGTGGTCTCCTGCTTTTGTTGGCTTTTTCTTCCAGTCTTCATAATGTTTCATTTTTGCATTTTTTAAAATTTCCGAAATATGCTTATATGCTGATAATCCATATTCTTGCGATTTTTTTTGGTATAATTCTTTCAAATCTTCAAATTTCATGAATCTACTCCTTTTTTCCGATCACGATATATTCAATTGGATAAGCTTGGGTATTATTTTTCTTGTTATTAGTAAATCGTCCAGTTCTTTCATCTCTTTTTTGAGGTAATATTTTGGACGGGATTTCACGTTTGATAATATTATCTAATTTAAATCCAGAATACTGAATGCTTTCCGCAAATACTTCTGCATTAAGTATTTCCACTTTTTTTAATTTTGTATTGCCGATTACAAAACAGCATCTACCACCTGATTTCAATATTCTAAAACTTTCATCAAAAACATCCTGCATATCCTGAAAAAATGCTGTGATCTCATTTGCCATTTTTTTACTCTTTTTTTTCATTTGAGTAATTATCTCTTTTGCTAGGTTGCTCTTTAATTCTAAATTTTTTGCAGATTTTGAAGAAGTTCCAATAAATGTTTTTCTATAATCCTTCAGATCATCAGCAAAATCAAGCCAGATCGTAGATAATTGGTGGAGATCGGAATATTCATAACTGGTCACGTACGGACTTGAAGAAATGATAAGATCAACGCTTTCGTCCTGAACAGGTTGATTTCGAGCATCGTTTTTTTTTATATTTAGAAACAATGAAATATTTTTTTTCACGTAATCTGGAACAATATCATAAAAAACTCGATTACCTCTTTCCATTTTTCTTAAATGTCTTTTAAGCACTGTCAAAGGTTTTGAAGGTTTTTTTTTAAAATCTCTGGTCGGTTTTGTGCTTCTTTGTAACCAAATTGAACAATTTTTTAGGATTTGGCTGAAAGCAATTACAAAGAAATTTCTAATATTTTCATCTTCCACTTCATAAATTTCTCTTAAGATCATTCCCAATTCACTCATGTTTTCTTCTGGAAACCAATACTTGATTCTATCAATATGATTATCTGGTATTAATGGTTTGCCAGTAATTGTATTTTTATAAAGTGGCATTTCATCACTGAGAAAAAACAAGTTCTGCAAAAATTTTTCAATTTGATTTTTTAGATAATTAGGATCAATCGGAGTTGCTTTTACTTTTGTCATCAAATATGCGATGCCATTAACATCTGTTCCGCTTGCTCGAAAACCTTTTGCTATTGCTTCCACAATCGTCGTTCCGCTCCCCATAAAAGGATCATTTATGTGGGCGGTCTCTTTTTCAATGTAATTTTCAATTAATTTTTCAACTATTTGGGGAATGAATTTTGCTGGATATCTGTGATATGAATGTGTTGTTTTCCCCGTCTCGGTCCTTTTCAATCCCGCAAAAGACCAATTATGGTCTATTTCTTTTTGTGAAAAGATTTTTTTTATTTCTGTCGATGATAACATATTTTCCTCAATTTTTTTTCCAAGAATGAAAAGCAATGTTATTCGTAAAGAAAAAATGTGGTATTAGTAGGAGAAGATCAAGAATGTTCATCAAAATTCAGCTTTGATTTCCAAAGTGACCTGATGTTCTGCTTTTTCATCTGGGTAGCTATCGCCAGAATATTCCAATTTCAAAGAAGTATAATTACTCATTCTATAATTCAAATTTACCTTCCATTTCAAGATATTTCCATCTTTTTTATCCTGTAGAAATCCCAGAAATTCAGAGCCTTTCCGCTCGTTGTGCTTATAAGAAACTGTGCTGATAAAACGATATTTATTCTTCCAGAAAATGCTTATGATCTCCTTGATTTCATAAGAAAATATTTCATATTCATTTGTGTGATTACTCGCATTCCCCTTTTCTTGTGACAGCATAATATTTGAACGAAGATCTGTTTCGCTATACAGTCTATTCAGCATTTCAATTTTCACGGAGTTATTTTCGATCTCAGAATCATAACGGTCATTTTCTTCTTTAGAATTCAAATAAGTGATCTCAAGATTGGAATTTTTCACAGATATAATCTGCATTTTTGCTTCGTGCTCAAGATTGAAGCGTCTTTCCGTCTCGTCATTATAGCGATTATCCATAAACTTTTCGTTCTTATATTTCAAGCGCAGATTTAGTTTATCGGAGATCAAATTCCACCATAATATCTGTTGAAAAAGATTTTTTCCAAACAACGTTGTATTTTCTTGCATCAGATAATCAGGATTTAGGTAATATATTTTTTCTTTGTTTCTCGCTTTAGAATTTTCTATGATCATCAATTGCGATTCTGTCTGAAATCTTCTAAAGTAGCTTCTTGTGATATTGGCTGGATTAAAATGAAGCATAAAATTAGAATTAACCTGTACAGACATTTTCGGATTGTCATAATCGATCGACGTGACTTCCCAATCATAATCGCCTTCATTATAGCCCACATAAATCGAATCCTCATCATAGCTGCCTTGATCTTCTCCCACAAAGATAAAATCTCTGATCTTGGGATAAAATTCCATGTTCTGTAACGTGTAGCGAGAATTAAAATTCAAAGCATCTTTCCAGACAGAATTTTGCAGATTTAGAGTTGCCATATCAAATTTTTGGGAAAGAGAATCCTGCACTTCACGATGAGAAATATTAGTTTTGATGCGATGTTTGGCCGAATTGATCGTGAGTTCATGCCCAATCGTCTGAGTTTTTTTCTTTTCGGTAAAAGCAGATTCTTCCTCTCTAAATTCTTCTTGATCTTCCTTCAAAAAAATGCGGGAAGCAAATTTGGAAGCAGTAAAATATTCGATAGAATATTCTGAATTCTGGATTTTCGATATCTGCCTTTGATCCGAATAATCTAAACTTTTCAGCTCCTTTTGAAAATGCTCAAATCTGAATAGCCAATGAGTGAATTCATAATTGAGCTCGAGCTGATTTTGTTCGAATTCTTTTTCACTCGTTGTGCTCTGATCGAAAATCTCTTTCCACAGCACCAAACGATGATAGAGTGAAGGCAAAAATTTCTTTTGTTCTGTGCGATTGACAAGGGCAAAATAATCCAGTTTGGAATGATCATCTGTGATTCTTTGACGAACAAAAATATCGGGACGATAAAAGGAAAACATTGTCAGATCCAACCTCAGAGAATATTCTTTGCTTGCTAAAGAATCTGGTGGAATTGTCATTTCATAGGCATCTAAAGGATTTATGATCTCAGCAAAAGTATTTAATTTTGCAGTTTTTTGACGATAATTCAGATGTAATTTTGGCTGCAAAAATTCATAATCGGGCGTGATCTTCAGATCAATATCACCAGCATATCCCGAATTATCTTCGTCATCTTTGGAAGAAAAAGTGTTTTTATCCAAATAGCTGAAAAGACCTTCCGTGCGAAATTGCAAAAAGTCATTCTTATATTGCATCATTAGATCATAATTAACTTTCTTCTCGGGTGAAACTAATTGCTTTTTTGGAAGATACGAACCTTGTCCCGAACCGACAAATACATAATAATCACCTGCACTTTCATATTCATAATCACCATTGCCAGAACCGAAATAGGAAAAATTGATGTTATAATTTCCTGTTTGAGTGGTGTCATTTCCCACATAGACATAATGATTTCCCGAACTGGACAAATTGTATTCGCCATTTTCTACTGGATAAATTGCATCTATCCAGACATCATCATCTCCCCCATCTTGCAAAATATTTTTTTCTTCGGTATTGAACGTTTCTAACAAAGGATTATTCTTATCATCGATTTGGATGATCAGCGCATTTTTGATCTTTAATCTATCCCAAAAATTATTTTCCGTGTCCGCTAAATACATATTTTGTCGATAATTCTCATCGGTATATTGAAATTCCGTTCGAATATAGGAAGTGGAAGCGATGAAATATTTTTCTGTGAAAGTTATGCTGCCTTCTGCATAATCGATCGTATAATCTGAACCGCGTTCCAATTTATTACCATTCAAAAAGATTGTCTCTGAACCAGGCACAACCTGAATTCCTTGCTCATTCACTTTCAGATAATAGGGGCCTTGTTTCGCTTCAATTCCATTGAAAGTTTGAGTGTATCTTTTTCCTTTTGAGATAGCTAAAGCAGCTTGATAAGAATCTACGTTTTGATATGATACACGTAATCCTTCAAATTGTGGTGTGTAATTCATAAATTTCCTTTCTGCAAATTTCATTTCAAGATCACCAAAGGATATCTCATATTGTTTGCTGTAAAGGCGTAGGAAAACTTTGTCCAAACTGCTCAATTGTCTGGAATCTCCTTCTGGTGTGATCGGTGACTGGCTATCTGTCAATTGCGCTTCGATATTCAGTTCTTTGCTGATTTCACCATTTATCTTCAAAAAAAGTGATTGGTCAATATCGAGATTCTCAGTATTGGAAACGGAGATAGAGATCGTCTTATTGCCAGAAATGCTCAGCTGCGTATTTTCGCCAAAGATCTGATGGCGTTTTTTACTTTTGGGTATTTTCAAAGAATCAGAAAAAACCTGTTCTTGATAATAGTAAAATCGATCAAGAAGCTCTTCTGGATAGATCATATATTCTAGGAAAATATTTCCAGTTTCTGTTTGGAAAATGATCGTTCCTTTTTGATAATCTATTGAATAATCAATATTTTTTTGGAAAAGGATAGAATCCTGCCATACAGTTTCAGAATTGATGATCAGCGGTTGATATTTTAACTTATAAATTTCTCCTTTTCTTGGATTCAATCGCTCCATTTTATAGATCGGAGAAAAATAATTATAGGCAAATAACAAAATCTGCCAGCTCAATAATATCAATGTAATTTTAATTTTCATTTTCTTTGAAACCGTCCATTTTATGAGTGAAAACAGATAATACCGATTCTTAGTCAAGCGATAAAACAAACAAGCAATTCGCAGAGAGAAAAATCAATCTCCTTGATTGCAAAAAGGTAAAAATTTTCAAAAGTTATATTCGAACTGTTTTCCCCTATCATTCTTTATCATGATCCTGATTTTTTGTTTTGGACCATATTTCGCAAAGCTTGATCCGATATGTATTCATACGATTTGAAATGGTTTTTGATTCATTTTGATTGACGCAAAAAAGCCAAAATTAAATTGCGCCTCAGGAGGAAAAATGAGTAGGAAAATTAGACGAACAATGATTCAATATTTTGGAATAATTGGCGGTTCGATTATTTTTGCGATCGCCTATTCCTGGTTTTTGGTGCCCTATAAAATCGTTCCTGGCGGCGTGGGTGGTCTGGCTCAGATATTGTTTCATTTTTTTCATATTCCAATCGGTATTTCGATGATAATTTTCAATGTGCCTTTATTCATTATCAGTTTCATATTTCTGGGGAAACGCTTTGGAATTGGTTCTATTTTTGGAATGTTTTCCACTGCAATTTTTTCTGATCTATTCAGTTTTGCAAATTTAAACAATCTCGGGATAATAAAGGATCTTTCTCCCTATTCCTATGAATTACAGGGAAAAGTAATCTATGCGATGCTTGCACCAAATGACATCTATCTATCAGCGATCGCCGGTTCGGTTCTTTTGGGCTTGGGCTTGGGCTTGATCTTTCGTTTTAGAGGTTCAACAGGTGGAACAGATATTCCGGCTGCTTTCATTAAACAAAAATCAGGAATTTCGATCGGAACGGCATATTGGATCATCGAAACAGTCATTATATTTACGATCGGAGTAGTTTTTCAGGATTTGAAATTGATCATTTGGGGCTATATAAATCTATTTATTTCCACCAAGATCACAGATCTTGCCAGTGAAGGACTACCTTATGTGAAAGGAATTTATGTGATATCCGAAAAAAATGATGAGATCAAAGAAATGATCTATGATAAGATCAATCGCGGAATTACTTTTATCAAAGCGGAAGGCGGCTATTCCGGTAAAGAAATGAAAATATTATTTTGCGCTATGAATAGACGTCAAGTGGCGATCATGCGTGACTTGATCAAAGATATTGATCCTCAAGCTTTTGTTCTGCTCACAAATATCAACGACGTGATGGGTTATGGTTTCCGTAGCCGCAATTTGGACCTGACTGATAATGAATGATAAAAAAAGCAGCTTTTCAAAAATTAGAAAAGCTGCTTTCGATAACAATTTTGGATCTATTTATTCACCTGAAATGTTGTGTCGCCATTTTCAAAATAATTTATGATCTGATTAGCAGCTGCCACAGCAGCATTGATATTTGCTTCCAGAGTTTGAGCACCCATTTTCTTCGGTGTGAAATAAACTCTTGTTCCGAATTTTTCCAGCAATTCATCTTTTTTCACTGGTGCAATATCAGAAGCATATTTCAGATCAGTTCTTTCTTGCATCACTGCGATCAAGTCTTCTTCATGAATAACTTCTTTTCTGGCAGTATTGATCAAAGTAGCATTTTGTGGCATGATGGTGAGCAATTGTCTGTTAATGGATTTTTGCGTAGCTGGAATGGATGGAATATGCAAAGATAAATAATCTGATTGATTATAAAGTTCTTCAACAGTTTTCACGGCTTTGACGCCATCATCGAGCATTATCTGCTGATCGATGAATGGATCAAAAGCCAGAATTTCCATATCAAAACCCTTGGCGATCCGTGATACATTTCTTCCCACATTTCCGTAAGCATGAATTCCCAGTTTTTTGTCTTTCAATTCAGTTCCGGGTTTTCCATTGAAGTGTCCTCTCGCCATAAAAACCATCATGCCAAAAGCAAGTTCAGCAACAGCGTTAGAATTCTGGCCTGGTGTATTCATACAAATGATCTTTCTGGCAGAAGCTGCATCGCAATCCAGATTATCATATCCAGCTCCTGCTCTAACTACTATCTTCAAATCTTCCGCTGCATCGATAACTTCTTTTGTAACTTTATCGCTGCGGACGATCAAAGCATCGACACTTTTCACTGCCTTCACGAGATCGTTTTGTTCAGGATACTTTTCCATAATTTCCAGATCATATCCCTTTTCACTGCAAATTTTTTTCACATTTTCCACTGCCTGCGCTGCAAAAGGTTTCACAGTCGCGATCAAAATCTTTTTAGCCATCTTTGCCTCCCTGTTTATATTTTTTCATTTTTCATAAATTCAAAATCTGTAGTTTTGGTCAAGGATAATCCAAGGCTAAATTTATCGATTTGGATAAAGACAAAATTTTTCAGAAAATCGATATTTTATTTTCTTGGATATTGAGAACAAAATACTTGACGAAAAATAGCCATAGGAAGTCTTATCGAAAAAAAATTTTAGGAGAATCCATAATGAAAAAGATCAATATTTATAAAATTATCAGTGTGCTTGCCTTCGCTGTTCTGCTTTTTATCCTCACTTTACCACAAACTTTTAACGTCAATCGTAAACAAAAAACAGAAGAATGCATCAAAAATATGAAAGATATTTATGGTGCGATAGAAAATTATATGGCAGAGCGCGAAGAAGATTTTACTGGCACTACGCGAGATCTTTTGCGAATGAATTATTTGAAAAAAACTTATGAATGCCCGGAAAATGGAGTTGGTGATAAATATTATATGCACGGAGATTTTGAAACCGGCGAGATCATTGTGACCTGTCCTAATCAGGAAAAATTTAAAGACCACGTACTTCCAGAAAGCGCTAAAGATTAATCTCAATTTTAAAATATGTTAACCTTCAGAGCTGATCTGAAGGTTTTTTTGTATGAAGTATCAACAATTTCTGGATTATATCTATCAGCGTCATTCGGGCAATGTGAAGCTGGGTTTGGATCGAATGAACAAAATTCTGGCTGCGATGAACAAACCAAATTTGAAATTAGCTGGAATCCATATTGCCGGGACGAACGGCAAAGGCTCAACAGCAGCAATGTGCGAAGCGCTTTCTTTGCAGCACGGTATCACGACAGGATTGAACACTTCTCCTCATCTTATCGATTATCGCGAACGATTTCGCATCAATGGCAAAAATATCGATTTTACAGAATTGCTTACCACCTATCGAAAATGGGAAAAAATCTTTGAGAAAAATGAAGCATCTTTTTTTGAGATCACCACAGCTATGGCTTTTTATATTTTCCACGAAAAAAATTTGAGAAATGCCATTTTTGAAGTCGGCTTAGGAGGTAGATTGGATGGAACAAAACCCTTTTCTGCGACAGTTTCTGCGATCACAAGCATTTCCTATGACCATCCCAAAAGTCTGGGCGAAACTGTAGAAAAGATCGCTTTTGAAAAAGCTGGTATCATCAAAGAAAAGACTCCGGTAATTATCGGCAAGATGCAAGCTGCACCGCGTAATGTGATCAAAAAAGTAGCCATCCAAAAAAAATCTCCCCTCATCATTTACGGAAAAGATTTTTGGGCAGAAAATGTCAAAATTTCTGAAAAGGGAACTTGCTTTGATCTGCTTTCAGAGAATTTGTCTTTGAAAGATCTTTGCACCAATTTGATCGGTAAACATCAAGCTTATAACGTCAGTTCTGCTCTGATGGCTTTCCAAAAATTCATGGAAATCAAAAATAGAAAAGTCGAAGAACGTCTGATTCGTGCTGCCTTGCAAAAAGTTGATTGGATCGGCAGAATGCAGATCATTGACAGAAAACCAACAGTAATGATCGATGGCGCACATAATGAAGAAGGCGTTTCCAATCTGGTGCAGAATCTGCAAGAACTGTTTCCAGATAAGAAAATCTTGTTTGTGTTAGCAATTTTACGAGATAAAAACTTGGAAAAGATCATCAAAAATATTTGCCAGGTCAGTTCCAAAATATTTATCACGAAAAATCAATCAAAGCGTGCTGCTGAGATCGAAGAGCAAGTAAAATATGTCAAAAAATTCACGACCGAATACGAAATTTGCGAAGATGTGATCAGCGCTGCCAAACAAGCAATCAGCGAAACAAAACGAGATGATATTGTGATGATCTCGGGTTCACTTTACACGATTTCCGAAATTTTGGCGCATCTTGATGAGCTCAAACAAACAAAAAAAACATTGAATTGAATATGATCCTTAGAATTTTGAATATTTTAGGTTCATTGGGCGTCTTTCTTTATGGAATGCGTGTGATGAGCAATGGCTTGCAGAAAGCAGCTGGTGATCGTTTACAAAGCATTTTGAACTATATGACCAAAAATCGATTTATGGCGATTCTAACCGGTTTCTTGATCACAGCTTTTATTCAATCATCTTCGGCAACTACGGTGATGCTGGTCAGTTTCGTGAATGCAGGATTATTGCAGCTGACGCAAGCGATTGGCGTCGTGATGGGAGCAAATATCGGAACGACAGTCACCACGTGGCTCGTTTCAATCATTGGTTTCAAATTCAAAATAACAACTTTTGCTCTTCCTATCGTCGGTTTGGGTTTGCCCTTGATTTTTTCTAAACGCAAAAGAAGACGTGATCTGGGCGAAATTTTGATCGGGTTTGGTCTGCTTTTTTTGGGCTTAATGTTTTTAAAATCTTCTGTTCCTGATATCAAACAGAATCCTGAAATTTTAGAATTCATCACGAATTACACAGAAATGAGCTATCCCTGGTCTTTTTTGGTCTTTGTTTTTTTGGGAACAATTCTAACGATCATCGTGCAATCTTCCAGTGCTGCGATGGCGATCACAGTTACGCTTGCTTTTATGGGCTGGATCAATTTCCAAACGGCAGCAGCTATCATTTTGGGAGAAAATATTGGCACGACGGTTACAGCCTTTCTGGCTTCTTTGGGCACAAATGTAAATGCCAGACGAACTGCTCGCGCTCATCTATTTTTCAATGTTTT
This sequence comes from Candidatus Cloacimonadota bacterium, assembly GCA_018400535.1. Taxonomy (GTDB): domain Bacteria; phylum Cloacimonadota; class Cloacimonadia; order Cloacimonadales; family TCS61; genus TCS61. The sequence goes on along the minus strand of JAGYMQ010000045.1, from coordinate 3,423 downwards.
TGGTGTCCTTTGGATGTTCTTTTTCTTCAACCTTTTTGTTTCAGAAAAGGGAATAATCTACCGTTTAGCACCATGGGATCCAAATATGATCGAAAATCTTCCTTTGAATCTCTCGCTATTTCACACGATATTCAATCTGATCAACACTGTGATCTGTGTTGGATTTGTGAAACATTTTGCTTTGTTAGTGGAAAAGATCGTCAAACCAAATAAATATGATCAAGAAAAAGAGCGCTACACTTTACATTATCTATCAACGGGAATTCAAGACACAGCGCAGATCAACATTTTGGAAGTGAAAAAAGAAATTCGCAAGATGAGTGAACTGGTCGAAAAAATGTTCCAAACTTTTTTGCAGGTATTTTACAATCCCGACAAAAATATGAGCGACAAGATCGAATTAGTGAAAAATTGGGAAGAGCGCACAGATCAGATGCAAGAAGAAATTTCTAAGTATTTAGTCGAGTTATCCAAAGAACAATTAAATGAAGCAAATATCAACAACGTGAATTCCATGATGCGTATCGTGCATGAGCTGGAAAATATCGGTGATAGTTGTTACAAGCTTTTGATGCTTGCTCAAAGACGCTACAAGAAAAAATTGCAGCTTCATCCAAAGTCAGATGACGAAGTCAAAAATTATTCTGAATTGGTGCAGCAATTCATCAATCTTTATAAAAGTAAGATTGAGTCACGTTTGGAAGAGCCCGATCTTGAGCTTGCTTTTGAATTGGAAAATAAGATCGACCAATCGCGAAATCAATTGCGGAAAGCAGCCAGAACTCGTATTCAAGAAGGTGCTGATGTCAAAGCAGAATTGCTCTACCTTGATCTTTTGAAAAATTTTGAACATATTGGCGATAATGCTTTGAACATTGCTCAAGCTTTACGACAGATAAATTGACGTCAAAATTTGTTAAACAAAATTCAAAAAATCTTTGACATTTCACCTTTCACAAAAAATTCAAAGACAAATAATATAAATATTCAGGAGTAAAAATGAAGCTGCAATTATCGGAATTGAAGAAATTCAGACAATATTTACATCAAAATCCTGAGCTATCAAATCAAGAAAAATCTACAGCTGAACTGATCTGCAAAAAATTAACAAAATTCGCTCCTGATAAGATCATCAGAAATTTGGGTGGAAATGGATTGGCTGCGTTCTTCCAAGGAAAAAAAAATGGCAAAAAAATCCTTTTGCGCTGTGAACTTGATGCGCTTCCACTTTACGAAAACAATGATATTTCCTATCGTTCCAGCAAAAACAATATCGCTCATCTTTGCGGTCATGATGGTCATATGGCGATTTTATTGGGAGTAGCAGAAAAGCTGGCAAAAAATCGGACTTCAAAAGGCACAGTAATATTACTTTTCCAGCCAGCAGAAGAAACTGGCGAAGGTGCAGAAAAAATTTTGCAAGATGATAAATTCCAAAAGATAAATCCTGACTTTGTCTTTGCCTTGCATAATTTACCAGGCTATCCCAAAAACAGTATTATCATCAGAAAAAATATTTTTGCTTCAGCTTCCAAAGGATTAGAAATTAAAATATTTGGAAAGACAGCTCATGCAGCAGAACCAGAAAAGGGGGAAACGCCTGTTTTAGCTGTTTCAGAAATTTTGGAAAAATTATCTTTATTGGGGAAAAATCCCTTTGTTGAAACCATTCAAAATAATAGTAGCAATGATTTTCAGAATTTCACTTTACTCACGATCATCCACGCGATGGTGGGAAATATCGCTTATGGGACGACGCCGGGATATGCAGAAATTCGAGCTACGTTGCGTTCCTATCTGGAAAATGATCTGCAGAAACTCAGCGAAAAAACGCTCGAGATCATTAGAAATGTCAGTCAAAAAAACAAATTGGAATTTTCTTTTGCTTGGAAGGAAGAATTTCCCAATACTAAAAATGATTTGGATGCTACCAAAAAAGTTATCGACTCTGCAGAAAAATTGCATTTAGATTTGATCAGACCAGAAAATCCATTTCGTTGGTCAGAAGATTTTGGGCATTTCACTCACAAATTCAAAGGTTCATTATTTGGATTGGGGGCAGGAAAGGATCATCCAGAATTGCATCATCCAAATTATGATTTTCCCGATGAGATCATCGAAACTGGAATTCAGATCTTCGGGCAAATAATTCAAAACACATTGGAGAAATAATGTTCGCTACTTCACAGATCGAGATCAGTCGTTCAGCTTTCAAAAATAATATTGATTTCATCAAAAAAATGATCGGAAATGAGATCAAATTTTCTTCTGTGATCAAAGGTAATGCTTATGGACATGGCATTAGAAATTTTCTATCTTTAGCAGAAGAAAATGGTTGTGAACACTTTTCGGTTTTTAGTGCAGAAGAAGCTTTGATCGCCAATAAAGTAAAAAAACAACAATCACAGTTAATGATCATGGGAATGTTGGAAAACGAAGAACTTGGGTGGGCGATCAGAAACAATATCCAGTTTTATGTTTTCGAGCTGGATCGACTGGAAAAGGCTTTACAAATAGCTTCCAAACAAAATCAGAAAGCTATGATCCACGTCAATTTGGAAACAGGAATGAATCGCATTGGATTCGAAGAATATGAGCTTCCTGAAGTGATGAAAATGCTTCGTTCAGAACATCTTGAGTTTATGGGATTATGCACACATCTTGCTGGAGCTGAAAGCATTACGAATTATTACCGCGTGAAAAAACAGCTGATCAAATTTCGACAACTCATCAAAAAATTCAAGGCAAATGCACTTTTTCCAAAATTCATACATTGCGCCTCTTCTGCTGCTACGATGAATTATCCTAAAACGAGATTTAATCTTGTGCGTATTGGAATCCTGCAATATGGACTTTGGCCCAGCCGAGAAACTTTGATCCAATTTTTAAGTAAAAAAGAAACGCATTCCAATCCATTAAAAAGAATTATCAGCTGGAAAAGTAAGGTGATGAATATCAAAAATGTGAAAACAGGCGAATTTATCGGTTACAGCAATTCCTATCTGGCACAAGAGGATTTGAAAATTGCCATTGTTCCAGTCGGCTATGCAAATGGTTATAGCAGATCGCTCAGTAATCATGGCAGTGTGCTTATTCACGGCAGAAAGCAAAAAGTGTTGGGTTTGGTGAATATGAACATGATGCTGGTCAATATTACTGATATCCCGCAAGTTAAAAAGGGCGATGAAGTAGTACTGATCGGAAATCAAGGCGATCAAGAAATAACTGTTTCTGCTTTTGGTGATTTTACCGATCAGATGAATTATGAATCTTTGGCCCGTTTACCAGATCAAATTCCTCGTAAGATCGTAGATTGAATTTGAGGAAAAAGATAGAAACCACGAATTAACGCGAATTGACACGAATTTCACGGAATGATATAATGTAAAAGTCTGAACCACAGATTTTCACAGATTACACGAA
>JAGYMQ010000044.1 GCA_018400535.1 Candidatus Cloacimonadota bacterium | reverse complement strand
AAATTCAATTTGTTGAACATTTCATCGGGGGGTTAGGATTTCAGGAAAATTCCGACACATCGTGTTAATTCACGTTAATTCGTGGTTTCTTTCTTTTGCGGTGAGGTCTCGACAATGTAATGTTTTACACTATTATGTATTTTTTTGAAACAATTTAGAAAGGTTCAAAACGATTTCTCTGCCAGAATATTTTTTCTGCAGCTGCAGAGATTTCCATCAGATCATCATAATGTTCTTTTTCCCAATTTGCCATTTGTTGAAAAAAATCTTTTAGTATTTTATCATCAGCATCATCTGAGCATTTCTGATAATATTCAAAAGAATCCTTTTCCAAGAGGATCGCAACTGATATTGCAGAAAAAAGTATTTGATCGCTTCCGATCCTTTCTTTGAAATTATCCGAAAAAATAAAATTTTTTGAACCATTTGTCTCGATCGCTTTGAGGATTTCTTCGTTTGTGATCGACTGATAATATTTTAACAAATAATTATAATGTCCTTTTTCTTCCTCGGTACGATTTTTGAAAAATTTTTTTACTTCTTCATCCTGACTTCTATTCATTGCATTTTGATAAACGTAGATGCTTTCCAATTCACCCCGCATCGAATTTTTGAGAGCTGATAACATTTGTTTACTTTTCATAATTTCCTCCAATATTTTTTATCTTACTAAAAACTTCTAGATAACCACGTTTTAACTCTGCTAGCCTTACTATAGCGGAAGGAAGGCTGGATGCCTTTTGGCTTTGCTTTTTTCACGAAACGAGAAGAATCATTGAAAGATGAGCAAGAGATTCTTCGAGAGCAAAGATGGAAGATTCCTCAGAATGGCTTCCTCGTTTAATTATGCAGAACTCATTTTTCTATAACTATTGTAGTAACTATAAAGTCAATTTTTTTATTGGAAAATCTTTTTCTTTACTCAGAAATAATTTCAGCTTTTTGCTTGAAGGAAAATGCGTAATTTTTATTTTGCACAGCGAGGTAAAAAATCATGAAAGCTATGATCTTGAAAAAAATTTATGATCTGAATAAAACTGAGAATGTTCTCGAACTGGTCGATAAGCCAAAGCCAGAAATAGATGACGAAGAAATTTTGATCAAAGTCAAAAAATGCGGTGTCTGTCACACAGAACTGGATGAGATCGAAGGCAGAACTTCACCTGCTTTCTTCCCGATAATTTTGGGACATGAGGTTGTTGGAAGAATTGAAAAAATTGGGCAAAATGTTCAAAAACACAAAGTTGGTGATCGAGTTGGTGTTGCTTGGATCTGGTCGGCTTGCGGTAAATGTGAATATTGCCAAAGTGGGCAGGAAAATCTTTGCCCGAATTTCAAAGCGACGGGAAGAGATGCTCATGGCGGTTATGCGGAATATACGAAAGTTCATCAGGATTTTGCCTATTCGATTCCAGAATTGTTTTCTGATTCGGAAGCTGCTCCCCTTTTGTGTGCGGGTGGAGTTGGCTATCGCTCTCTGAAATTGACGGAATTGAAAGATAAACAAAATCTTGGTTTAACAGGCTTTGGAGCTTCCAACCATCTTGTTCTGAAATTTGCAAAATATCAATATCCAAATACAAAAATCTTTGTCTTTGCACGCAATCCTGAGGAGCGTCAATTTGCTCTGGAATTGGGAGCAGATTGGGCTGGTGATACGACCGCTGTGCCTCCTGAACTGTGTAATGCTATCATCGATACAACGCCAGTTTGGAAACCAGTCATGGCAGCGTTAAAAGTACTGAAACCTGGTGGAAGATTGGTGATCAATGCTATTCGTAAAGAAAAAATTGATAAGGAAGAATTATTGAAAATGCAATATGAAGATCATCTTTGGCTGGAAAAAGAGATAAAAAGCGTGGCAAATGTGACAACAGATGACGTTCAAGAATGTCTGCATATTGCGGCAAAGATCAAGCTGAAACCAAGCATCAGCGAATATCGATTGGAAGAAGCTAATCTGGCTTTGCACGAGATCAAAAAGGGAAAGATCAAAGGAGCAAAAGTCCTCAATATTGATGATTGATAATGGAAAATATAAAATTTAAACCGATCGGTTTCATTCGCACTCCGCACAAGACCAAAGAAAATGTTCCCATCCAACCTGTGGGTGCAAAAGACGTTGTCGGAAAGATCGAATTATTTCCCGAATATGAAGCTGGATTAAAGGATTTGGACGATTTTTCACATCTCATTTTGATCTATTATCTCCATCTATCAAAAGGTTATAAACTGCGTGTAATGCCATTTATGGAAAATGTGATTCATGGTGTTTTTGCCACTCGCGCTCCACGGCGTCCCAATCAAATCGGATTCTCGATCGTCCGACTCGAAAAGATAGAAAATAATATTCTACACATAAAAAATGTCGATATGATCGATAATACTCCACTACTTGATATAAAACCCTTTGTGCCAAAGTTTGATTGTTTTGACGTTGTCGAAAAGATCGGTTGGCTGGAAAAGAGAGCGGAAAAAGCGAAATCGCATATTTCCGATAACAGATTCAGGAATGAATAATGGGAAAAATTAGAATTTTATCCGAAGAAGTTGCAAATCGAATTGCGGCTGGAGAAGTAGTCGAACGGCCAGTCTCTGTTGTGAAAGAATTGGTGGAAAATGCGATCGATGCCGCAGCAGACAAGATAATCGTCAAGATCGAAAATGGCGGAAAATCTTTGATCCAAATCACAGATAATGGCATCGGAATGGCAGAAGATGATGCGCTGCAATCTTTTGAACGTCATGCTACCAGCAAGATCAGAACTGTCACAGATATTTTCCATATCTCATCACTCGGTTTTCGCGGTGAAGCTCTACCCAGCATTGCCGCCGTCAGCAAACTGACTTTGATAACTCGTTTCAAAGAAGATGAATTAGCTTCCAAAATAGAATTTGATTCAGGACACCTGAGAGATTTCAGCAAGACGGCTGGAAATCCGGGCACAACAATTTCGGTGAAAAGATTGTTTGCCAATGTTCCAGCTCGCAAAAAGTTTCTAAAATCGGCACAAGTAGAATATAGACATATAGCAAATTATCTGCATTATCAATCAATTTTGTATCCTGCCATTCAATTTATTTTTATTTCTGAAGGAAAAGAAAAATTGAACTATCCGCAGGCAAAGAATCGAAAGACCAGAATGAAAGCAGTATTTGGCGAGAAATTTTTCAGACGAGATTTTTTGGAAGTGCAAGCTGAAAATCCACAGATAAAACTGGAAGGATTCATTTCTGGTTTGGAAGAAGAGAACGAAGGTTTCGCTGATTTTCGTTATCTTTATGTGAATGGAAGATACATTAAGGATCGCATCGTTTTTCACAGCATCAGATCTGCCTATGATCCTTTTGTCAAAAAATTGCGGATCTATCAAAAAGGGAAAATTCCACCTTTCGTTTTATTTCTGGAACTCGATCCTTCCAAAGTAGATTTCAATGTTCATCCTGCAAAATTGGAGATTCGCTTTCGTGATCCGGGATTTGTTCATGGATTTGTCAAAAATGCGATCAATCAAAAATTATTGGAATATGAAGATGCAAAGTATCATCAGATCAAAGATAAATTGAGAGCGCAGAATTATCAAGGTGCAGCTTCTCAATTGGAAAGAAAAATATTTACCAACCGCACAGATCAAAGACGGTTCTCGGATATAAAAAAAGAGATGAACGAGATCTATCAACCTGATATTTTCAAAGAAAAAGAGAGATCGACAACGCAATCTGATATTCTATTGCAACAAAAGAAGATATTGCTTCGTCCCGAAGAAGATGTGATCAATCCCTGGCAATTGCATCAAAGCTACATTTTTGTGCAAACAGAAGATGGCTTGATCGTGATTGATCAGCATGCTGCTCACGAGCGGATCATCTTTGAAAAAATCCTGCATCGGATCCACGGAGCTCCTCCGCAAACGCAAAAATTACTGTTCCCGATCGTGATCGATTTGCCGCCATATCTCAGCAATAGCGTTCCCGAATTGATCGGAGAAAATATCAAGATCTTTCAAAAAATAGGTTTCTCGATCAAAACTTTCAGCGGAGATTCAATCGTTATCGAAGAAATTCCAATTGAATTAGAAGATTGGGATGGTGGTGAAATATTTATTAATATCATCAAACAATTGCAATTGGAATTCGAAGAAACTGAAGATTTTCGGGATAGTCTGGCAAAATCAGTTGCTTGCAAAGCTGCGATCAAAGCAGGAAGGAAAATGAACAAAAAAGAGATGCTGGCTCTCATTAATGATCTTTTTGCCTGCGAAGTTCCCTATTATTGTCCGCACGGCAGACCGCTTATCATCAAAATGCAGCTCTCAGATTTTGAACAAAAATTTAAGCGAAATCAATGAATAATGAGCAAATTCCGCTGATAATCATCCAAGGCCCGACTGCCGTCGGTAAAAGTAAATTTGCCATTGAATTAGCGCTTCGCCTTCCATCTGAGATCATTTCTGCTGATTCACGTCAGGTCTATAAATTTCTGGATATCGGCACTGCTAAACCAGATCAGGAAGAAAGAAAATTGATCAAACATCATTTGATCGATATTGTAACACCAGATATCAATTATAATGCTGGCAATTTTTGTGAAGACGCAAACAATATCAGCCGAATTTTATCATCCAGGAAAAAAATCCCAATAATTGCTGGCGGCACAGGATTTTATATCAAAGCACTTCTGGAAGGTTTGTTTGCAGCTCCGAAAATACCAATTGAGATCAGAAAAAATCTTATCGAGATTGGAAAAAAAGAAGGCTCAAAATGGCTTTATCAAAAATTACAAAAAATCGATCCTGAATCTGCGCAGAGAACCAATCCAAATGATCTGAACAGGATCATACGAGCACTTGAGATTCATGCAGTTACCGGTAAGACGATCACGCAATTATGGAAAGAAAAAGCACCATCTCAAAAAAATTATAAAATTTATAATATTTTACTTACTTTGGAGCGAAAAAAACTTTATGAACGAATCGAAAAAAGAGTCGATGAGATGATGGAAAATGGATTGCTTGAAGAATTGCAGTTAGTGCTAAAAAAAGGATATAAAAAGGAAGCTCCTGGCTTGGATACAGTAGGCTACAAAGAGTTTTTCCCTTATCTGGAAGGTGATGCCGAACTGGTAGATTGCGTGGAAAAGATCAAAAAGAACACCAGGAATTTTGCCAAACGTCAGTTCACCTGGTTTCGTAAAATTTCTTTTGATTTGACAATTGAAGCAAATGATATTAATATTTCAGAAGTTTTAAAAAAAATAAAAAATAATTTTGGAGAATTGCTTTTATGATTATCGCAAGAGTAAATGATTATGAAATTAAACATGAAGAATATCAGTATGAATTGAAACACGTGTTAAATAAGATGAAGCTCAAAACTCCTAATATGACGGCACGAAAAAGAGCTTTGGATCAATTGATCGACGGTTATCTTTTACTCAATTCAGCCAAGCAATCAGAGATCAGGGCTACAGAAGAAGAAATTGAAAACAAATTACTGGATTTCAAATTGAATTATGAATCCGAATCAGAATTTGATAAGATGTTAAAACAAAGAGGATTATCTCTTCAACAGATTAGAGAGAGGCTCACAGATGAAGTTTTGATCACAAAATATGTGGAAACGAATTTTCCTGAAAGCTGTGATATTTCTGATGAACAATTACTTCAAATTTATCAAGAAAATAAACAATCATTTAAGACGCAAGAAATGGTCAGAGCATTTCATATCTTGATCAAAGGTCAAGATGATTCTTCTCTCGAAGAAGCGATCAAATTAAAAAAGCAAATCAATAGTGAAGAAGATTTTTATCAAGCTGCAAAAGAATGCTCTGATTGTCCAAGCAGTATTAAAAAGGGTGATCTCGGCTATTTCAAACGCGGAGAAATGATAAAAGAATTCGAAGATGTTGCTTTTTCGCTGAAAGAAAAAGAGATCAGTGAACCAGTAAAAACTCGATTTGGATACCATATTATCATGGTAATTGACAAACAAAAAGGCACGTTAGCAAATTTCTCAAAAGTCAAAGATGCTCTCAAAAAAAGATTGCAGAAAATTGAATCGGAATTGAAATTGATCAAACATTTGAAAAGATTACGAGCGGACGCAAGCATTATGATCAATCACAAAAACTTATAATATCAGGAGGATAATTATGGCTGATCTTGGCGTCAATATTGATCACGTGGCAACTTTGAGACAAGCAAGGATGGGAAATGAACCTGAACCAAATTTCGCAACAACTATTGCAGAACAAAATGGAGCAGATCAGATAACCGTCCATCTGCGTGAAGACAGACGACACATCCAGGAAAAAGATGTCAGGATCCTGCGTGATATTATCTGCACCAGATTGAATCTGGAAATGGCAGTCACAGAAAAAATGGTGAAATTTGCTCGCAACGTTAAACCAGACACCGTCACCTTCGTTCCTGAAAAAAGACAAGAATTAACGACTGAAGGCGGTCTCATTCTGCAGGAAAATTTTGCCGAAACAATAGAGCTTTTCAAAGAGATCGACATCGAGGTCAGTGTATTTATCGAACCAAGATTGAGCACAATCGAAATGGCAAAAAAAATTGGCGCTGATGCTGTTGAAATTCATACTGGAAAATATGCAAATCTCAAAGATAGAAGAGCAATCCAGGAAGAAATAAATAAGATCGAAGAAGCAGCAATATTGATCAAACGTCTCGGAATGAGAGTCGTGGCTGGTCATGGCTTGAATTATTATAATGTGAAAAAATTAGTTAACTTGAATAAGATCGAAGAATTCAATATTGGACACAGCATCATTTCACGAGCAGTTTTTGTCGGATTGGCAGACGCTGTAAAAACCATGAAAGATCTGATAACTTGATATTTTGTCGATTTGATCCAACGAATTATACAATCACATAATTCTGATAAAGACCACAAACAAAAATTACTCTTCTTTTTCTCCGAGCTCAAACTCCAATGAATTCTGCATAATAAAAAATAGATGTCATTCTGAGGAATCTTTCATCTTCACTCACGAAAAATCTCGTGCTTATCTTTCAATAATTCTTATTGTATTTTGTTCACATACAAAGAAGTAAAACTAAAGGGAGTTTATGAAATTCTTCCAGAGAAATATTGTAGGCTACATCAGAATGAGAAAAAATATAATTAGGCAGAAGTTTTCAAACTCCA
>JAGYMQ010000043.1 GCA_018400535.1 Candidatus Cloacimonadota bacterium | reverse complement strand
AAATTCAATTTGTTGAACATTTCATCGGGGGGTTAGGATTTCAGGAAAATTTCTACACATCATATCATTCGCGCAAATTCGTGGTTTCTATCTTTTTTTGCGTTCTTCGCGATGATGTCTCAAAATTTGAACGTCAAATTACGCCAACATTCCGAAGATTCAGCAAACTGAAACATTCGGAAGTTTTAAAAACTGCGTAATTAGTCAAATCTGTGCAAATTAACGATTCAGACGATTTAAGAAAACCATGTGTTCAAGTACAGCAATTCTTGAATAAAAAATGAATCCAAAATCATATTTGGAAAAAAATATTTAGAAAAGTCAACAAAAAATATAACTCTATCCAATTAATTTCTTGACTCGTTTTGGATTAAAAATTGCTTCAAAAAAAAATTAAAAAATGGAGAAATAGTATGAAATTAAAAATCTTTAGTCTTGTGTTACTTTTACCGATTTTATCTTTTGCGATAATTGTGGAAGTGCAAGCACCCTTAATATCCAGTAAGCAATTCCAAAATGATCTACCTCAAACCATCACTCAAGGTGAACCCATGATGCCCTATATTCCCGTGAAAATATTATTACCAATGGGTCATCAACTACGCAGGATCGAGGTGAAACTGAATAATTTTGCTGAATTGGAAGGAGACCATAAAATTGATCATGCCAGAAAAGTGCAACCGATCTCTCAGCAAAGAATTGATAATACTAAGCCAAACCTGGCAATATACAATTCTGAAACTGCCTATCCAGAAAAAGATTATGAACTTGTGGGAACACAATCTTATCGCGGATATACTTTTGCGATCCTGAATCTATATCCTTATAAATATTTTCCAAAATTGGCTAAGATCAGCTGGGCAGAACATGTTATTATAAATTTTAAAAGTGATTTTAAACAGGATATCTTCGATGAACAAAATACGCTGTTACGAATTGATGAACAAACAAAAAAAGTTCTTACAAGAACAGTGATAAATCATGAGCGGATCAATTCCTATCAAAAAAATTATTTGCCTGCGAATCGCACGCTGGTAGATCCTTCTGAGCCTTATGATATGATCATCATTACAGATACTGATTCAGAACCGCATTTTGACGATTTTATTAGCTGGAAACAAGATCATGGTATCGCAGCGAGAACCTTTAATACATCAGACATTTTCAGCGAATATGGTGGGATCAATCCACAAGAGCAGATCAAAAATTTCATCATTGATGCTTACACCGTTTATTCTGGAACCGACACTCCGCTAGAATATGTCATTCTGGGTGGAGATGACGAGATAATCCCGATCCGCACGATTTATATTTCAAGCGGCGGAAGCACCATCGATAATGCAATGCCAAGTGATCTCTATTATGCTTGTCTTGATGATATGTGGGATGATAATGGCAATGGCGTCTATGGAGAAGTAGAAGATAATTGTGATATCATTCCAGAAATTACTGTTGCTCGGTTTCCTGCTGAAACGGAAACAGAATTTTCCAATATCATCAATAAAACGATCTCCTACGTGGAAGAACCGAATGTGAGCAATGACGTTGCCTATATGGTCGGAGAAAATTTGAATTGGGATCCTGTTACCTGGGGCGGAGATTATAAAGATGAGATCGTTTCGCTCACACCAAGTTTGGATACCGATTATCATCTTTTCACGCTTTATGATAGAGATGGAACTTATAGCCCTCTGAACGTCAAAGCTGCGATCAATAATGGAACGAATATCATCAACCACATGGGGCATTCTAATGAAGGGATCGTTTTTGGTCAAACTTCAGGACACGTCAATTCTTACACGAACACAGAATATGGATTTGCCTACAGTCAAGGCTGTTATCCTGCTGCTTTTGATGAAGTTACCAGTCATGAAGGAGAAGCGATCGCTGAAAATCTGGTAAAATCTCCGCATGGACTTCTGGCTTTTATTGGAAACACGCGTTATGGCTGGTATATGCCTGGCAGCACGAATGGACCTTCGCAACCTTATGACATTGAATATTTTGATGCAATTTTCAATCAAGATATCAGAGAGCTGGGAAAAGCTCTTGATGAATCTCGGATCGTGTTGGCAAATACTGCTCTCGCCTATAGTTGCGCCCGTTGGGTTCACATGGAATTGGTGCTTTTCGGTGATCCTTCTGTTGCCGTTCATTATCCAAATGGAGGCTTTCCCTATATTCAGCCAGTGCAGGCAACTTATGATGATGAAATTGGAGATGGCGATGGGATTCCCAATCCTGGTGAAGAAATCGAAATATTTATTGAATTGGAAAATCTGGAAGGCTGGGAAAATGCTGTTAATGTATCTGCAGAGATCGAATTTCTGGATGATGCTATTCAGGTTATAAATTCGCAGGTAAACTATGGCAATATTAACAGCGGCGCTTCCATAATAGCTGATCCTTTTCACATAATCGTTCCTCAAGATTGCAATTACGAATCCTATCAATATCTGGTTCATATTTCTGCTCCTGTAACCAATGAAATTCTCTTCGAACGAACCTACGAAATGAATATGGACGTTTCTTTGAATCAGCAATATTGGCCATGGTTCACGAATAACTCCATTCTCAGTAATCCGATCATCAGTGATTTTGATCAGGATGGAAATAAAGATATTATAATCGTGGATGCAACTTCCAATGTTAACGTGATGCAGATCGACACACAGCAAGTGGCTGGTTTTCCACTTGCTGGGGAGCATAATATCTGGAAAAGTACAGCGCTGGGAGATATCAATAATGATGGTGCAGATGAGATCGTGATCGCCGACCGTTCAGGAAAGATCAGAGCGCTTGATTTTACTGGAAACGAGGTGATCAATAATAGTGAATGCTGTGAACAATTATTGACTCCCGTTCTCGCTGATGTCAATGGAAATGGAAATTTGGAGATCATCAGTTTTGGACTTGATAAATATCTGAATGTAATTGATAATGAAGGTCAGATGCTGGATAATTTTCCTCTGGAAATGTCAATGCTGAGCATTTACGAAATAGCGGCAGCTGATCTGGATCAAGATGGAAAGAGCGAGATCATCTTTTCCACTCTGGATGGAAATTTATTTGCGATCAATCAGCTGGCGGAAAATGCCGCTGGTTTTCCGACCCAACTATCTTCACTTGCTTCTTCTGCTCCAATAATTCTGGATAATCGCAGAATCGCTATCGGAACAAACGATGAGCAAATTCATCTGTTTTCTGCTGAAGGAGAATTGCTTTTTTCCAAAGAATTGACGGGAAAATTAGTTACCGCACCGATAGCAGCAGATTTTGATGATGATGAAGATTTGGATATTGCTTTTTCCACGATGAATGGTGATCTATATGTCATCGATCAAAATGGCAATGAACTACCTGGCTGGCCGATCTCGATCAACAAAAGTGTGACAAATCCACCTTTAGCTGTCGATCTCAATGATGATGGAAATCTGAATTTTGTTTTAATGACAGCTTCAAATGATCTATATGTTTACCACAATGACGGCACTGAAGTAGATTTTGCTCCAGTTCCCATCAATATGATCGGTAACACGCCTTCCAGCATCGAAGATATTGATAATGATGGAGATTTTGATATCATTTCTGGATTATCTACTGGTGCGATCATTATTGATAGTAAATTGCCAAAAGGTAATCGGACACCTTGGAAAACTTATCGAGGAAATTATCATCGCACAGGTTTTTACGGCGATAATGATCTGACAGGAGCGCAAGATATTATTCCAGATGTCGGAAAAACGATGTTAAATCAAAATTTCCCGAATCCCTTCAATCCTACAACCACGATAAATTTTGATCTGGCAGATGATATTCAAAAAGCAGAAATTCAGATTTATAATATCAAAGGGCAAAGAATCAAAAACTTTTCTTTACAAAATATTTCACAAAAGAAAAATTACAACGTTGTGTGGAACGGACGAGATGAGCAAAATAGATTAGTAGGTTCGGGTGTATATTTTTATCAATTGAAAGCTGACGAGAATGTTGTAGATGTGAAAAAATGTTTGTTAATTAAATAATGGGGGCTTTATGAAAGGTATTGTAAAATGGTTTGATGACACTAAAGGTTATGGTTTTATAATCTCCGATGAAGGTGAAGAATTTTTTGTTCATTGGAAATCAATTGTTACAGTTTCAGATAAAAATAAAAAGTTTCTGGTTAAAGATGAACAAGTAGAATTTGATCTGATGGAGACGGATAAAGGAATTCAAGCGATAAATGTGATCCGCTTGAATCCTTAAAAATAGGGGAAACTCTGAAACAAGTTTGGGATATGATGAAGTTAACACTAACTGTTTTTTTGATTATATCCTTCGGAACTTTGAGATAATTTGAGTTGGGGGTGAAAAAATGCAAGATGATCTTTATAAAATATTGGAACTTGTTCCAATTTGCGTTTGGATTGGAGATGCTTCAGAGATAAAAAATTATCTGGAAGAGCTGAAATCCGGTAATAGTATCTCTCTCGAAAAATACTTCCAGAAAAACTTTGCTGAAGTGAAGAAATGTGCTCTGAAGATCAAAATTCTTCGGATAAATCAAAAAGCGAAGGATTTTCATCAAGTCAGAAATGAAAGGGAACTCTTCAATTTATTGATCGATAGACTTTCTACTTCTATTTATTATGAAACTTTTATCAAACAATTATCTGCTATAGCAAAAGGAGAATTATCTTTTAGCAACGATTTTACAAAAACCAAAGAAAATGGCGAAATATTATCCGTTCATTTCAACTGGATCGCAGAAGATGAAACATATCAAAAAATCCTTTTCACTTTGATCGATAATTCCAAACAAAAAAAATATGAAAAAGCGTTGATCTCCAGTGAAAAAAGATTCCGCAAGATCACTCTCTCGGCAAATGATGCGATCATCATGATCGATAAAAATTGCGAGATCACTTTTTGGAATGATGCAGCAGAACTTATATTTGGTTACAAAAACGAAGAAATACTCGGAAAAAATATTAGAAAATTGATCGTTAATACTGCAGATCATGAAAAATTGAAAGAACATTTCCAAAATAAGCTAAAAGATCGTGCTGCGCAGATCAATAGAACTTTTGAGATCAAGGCCAGGAAAAAAGATAAAACAAAATTTCCAGTGGAAGTCTCGATCAACTCTCTGGAATTCCAGGATGATTGGTATGCGCTCGCCATTGTGCGTGATATCACTATTCGCAAAAAGCAAGAGATTGAATTGCGGCGGCATAAGAGTGAAATTTCTGCGATCAATCGAATACTACGCCATGATCTGATGAATAATCTGTCATCGATACAAAGTCTTGTGGATCTTTATCGAGAAGATCGTCATGATGACAGGCTGGATAAGATCATCAACTATATTGACAGAAGTAGTGATCTAATATCCAAAATGCGTGAACATGAAAAAATGATAACTTCAAAAAATTTATCAGTATATGAAACAAAAAACATCTTCCGATATTTGCAAAAAAATTATCAGAACATCGAAATAAATGCGCAAGGAAATGAAAAGGTCTTTGCTGATGAAGCAATATATTCTGTTTTTGATAATCTGATCAACAATGCCGTTGTGCATGGAAAAACTTCCAGAATAGACCTTAATGCTACCATCAAAAATGACCTTTGCGAAATTGAAGTGAAAGATTTTGGTAAAGGAATCAGGCAAAACGTTGAAAATCTAATATTCACAAAAGGATTCACGACAAATTCAAGCCAGCATTCCGGAATGGGACTTCATATCGTGGATTCTGCTCTCGATCGTTGGGGTGGGTTTGTTTTGGTCGATGAAAATCAACCTCACGGTGCGATTTTTCGGCTTTTTCTAAATAAAGTGAGATAAGGAGATCCTGTGCAACGAGTATTTATCGTTTCTGATGGAACAGGAAGAACTGCTGAATTAGCTTTGAATGCAGCTTTAACGCAGTTTCCTGGCGTCCCAATGAGCTACGAAAGAAGACCTGGGGTCACCAGCAAAAGACAGATCGCCAGAATCATTAATGAAGCAAAATATAGCGGTGGATTCATCATTCACACTTTGGTTGAAGATGAAATCCGATCTTTTATGTTAAAACTTTGTCGTCTCAATAATATCGAATCAATTGATATTATGGGACCGTTGCTTTCGCGTCTTTCCAATCAATTCTCGATCTCACCTTCAGAAAAACCAGGCTTGTTCAATCATCTGAATGAAGAATATTTTCGCCGTGTGGAAACGATGAATTTTGCTTTCAAGCATGATGACGGTCTGCGCATCGATGAACTGAACAAAGCAGAAATCGTATTGTTGGGAGTATCAAGAACTTTTAAAACTCCTTTGAGCATCTATCTGGCCTTCAAGAGATGGTTTGTGGCAAATGTGCCGATAATTCTGGATATTGATCTGCCAGCAGAAGTATATAAAGTTCCACCAGAAAGAGTATTCTGTCTGATGACGAATGCAAAAAGATTGTCTGATCTGCGGCAAGTTCGCAATGAAAGATTAAAAGAAGCAGCTGGAGATTATTCCCGTCTGAATTATGTGAAACGAGAATTACTTTTTGCTCGAAAATTGTTTCACCGCCAGCCAAAATGGTCAGTGATAAATGTAACCAATAAATCAATCGAAGAAATTGCTTCCGAAATCATTGCTCTACATCGAGCTGAAAGCCGTCCCAATCAATATGACCTGATACATAATGAAATGATCTGAATTGGAAGAAAACAAAGTGGTAAAAGAGCGAGCTATATTCTCATTACAAGATAAGTATAATATCAGCTATTACGACAATCGCCTTGCGTGAGAATCAAAAATCTCCAAACTTCCTGTTCCCTATCTTTTTCGCTTATGAGCCAGAAAGATCAAATTTTTAGAATTTATTTTCACTTCACCGCAGTCAAAATCACCGAAGATCATCTCAGTCTCATAGCCACAAACAGTGAAAAGCAATTTCAGATAATCGCGACTGCAATGCTTCAAGGAGATACGATTTTGCCAGATTCGTTTTTCCCCCGCATTATCGATTTCCAGATACTCATCTTGCCAATGTTTGATGCCATTCAGCCAATCAATTTCGTGGGAAGTGAACATACTGATCGTTGAATGATGCGGCGGATATTCAGCAGTGAAAAGATGCGATCTGGAAAGGATATTCGAACCTTCTAAAGTGAATGGACTGATATCCAAAGCCAGTTTTCCATCTTCAGCCAAATGTCTTTTTATTGTTTGCAAACATTGTTTCTGATCTTCCAGCGTTAATAATTGTTGAAAAGAAGAATAACTGATGAAGATGAAATTGAATTTTCTATTCAAGGCAAAATCTCTCATATCAGCTTTGATCACTTCCACATTTTTCAATTGCAGACTTCTCAATTTTGCCAGCATCTTTTCAGAATTATCTAAAGCAGTGATCTTCAAATCCAGTTTTGCCAGTTCTTTTGTGATCCTGCCTGAACCACAACAAATTTCCAAAATTGGCTCTCCATATTGAATTGCCAATTTTTGCCAGAGTTTCACATCCTCTTTCTGCTCGGAACAGACAAGATCAAATTCCCAATCATAAAACCTGCTATATTTATCCCAATTCATAATTTTATCCTATAAAATGTTTTACAAAAAAATGGACTTTTTTTCAATAACACAAAACTAATTTCTGGAGTATTGATGGCAATGAAAAATAGTTCTGATCCAAATAAATTCATATTCGGAACAGATAATTTTCAGGATCTGATGCTGAAAAAAATTCATAATATTTTACTCGTATCGACTTATTATGATGCTTTTATATTTGAGCAGGATGGTCTTTTTTCAGAAAAACTCTTTGGTGAATTCGATCAACTCAATCTTTCTGAGATTCCGCGTATCACAAACGTTACGACAGCAAAAGAAGCTTTGAACATCATTGATGAAAGAAATTTCGATCTGGTGATCACTATGTTGCGCGTGGGAGAGATCTCGCCGTATGAACTGAGTGCGAAGATCAAAGAAAAACAATCCCAAATGCCAATTCTTTTACTTTTAAATAACGAATCTGATATCGAGATCGTCAAACGTAATGAGACTAAATTGAAAGATATTGACGATATTTTTCTCTGGCATGGCGACAGCACGCTCTTTCTGGCGATGATCAAATATGTGGAAGATATCCAAAATGTTGAGCGGGATACAAAAAGCGGTTTCGTGCATGTCATTTTGATAGTTGAAGATTCCATCCGCTATTATTCTCGTTTCTTACCCTTGCTTTACACAGAAATAATGCAGCAAACGCAGAGATTGATATCGGCAGAACTCAGCTTTGTGAATAAACGAAGACGGATGCGAACGCGTCCCAAACTGTTATTGGTGCATGATTATGAAGCCGCAGTGAAGATCATCGAAAGATATAAGGAAAATTTGATCTGTGTAATATCTGATATGGAATATGCAGTTGCGGGGAAATTGGATAAAGATGCTGGCCAGAAGTTGATGAAAAAAATTGGAAGCGAAGAAATTCAAATCGCGAAGCTCTTGCAATCTAACAACATTGACAATCTTGACAAAGCCGAGAACCTTGATGCAAAATTTCTTTTTAAAAATTCTCAAACTTTATTGAAAGATATTCGCAAATTTATTTTGCAAAATCTCGGCTTCGGCGATCTGGTCTTTCGTAATAACAAAGGTCAAGAAATTGCCCGCGCTTCCAACCTCCTGGAATTTGAACGTTTACTTTCCAAAGTTCCAGCCGAAACAATTCTCTACCATGCACAGCGTAATCATTTTTCTGCCTGGCTCGTTGCTCATGGCGAATTGAACCTCGCCCGCAAGATCCGTCCTTTGAAGATCGATAATTTTTCCAATGCCTGTGCTTTACGTCGCTATTTGCAGATGATCTTCAAAGAAATTCGGCTCAAAAAAAATCGTGGAAAATTGATCGAATTTGATCCAAATAATATCGACCCAGAAGGACAGATCATCAGGCTTTTCGAAGGTTCTTTGGGTGGAAAAGGACGAGGATTAGTTTTTTTGAACTCATTGATCAATTCTTTGGGCATTGATCGTGATCTCGATAACCTGATCCTGAAGATGCCAAAGACTTATATTATTGGAACTGATGCTTTCGATCGCTTCATCAAAACGAACAAGATCAAAGAAACAATTCTGGAAAAGCATTATGATAAAAAAAGTCTGCTGAAAGATTGGAACGAAAATGACGATGCAGTAGCTCTTTTACAAAAGATCAGCATTTCAGATGAAGATATCAATGCGATCTTTTTGAATGGTTGGTTGCCAAAATCACTCAAAAAAAAATTACGTTCTTTGCTCAGCGTGAATAGATCTCCTCTGGCAGTGCGCTCATCTGGATTGCTGGAAGATTCCCAATCTCAACCTTTTGCTGGTGTCTATCGCACTTTTATGCTACCAAATGATCATCCTGATATAAATGAGCGTTTACACAAATTGACGCAAGCGATCAAGCTCGTTTTCGCTTCCGTTTTCTTGAAAAATGCCCGTGAGTATATCAGCAATATCAATTATAAATTGGAAGAAGAAAAGATGGCTGTTATCATCCAAAATATTGTGGGTAGTGAATTTGATAAAATTTTTTACCCTCATGTTTCTGGAGTCGCTCAATCACACAATTTTTATCCAACTGGTGAATTTTCCAGTGCCGATGGCATCGCTGCGATCGCAGTCGGATTGGGAAAAATGGTTGTAGAAGGTGAAAGCAATTTTGTCTTCTGTCCAAAATATCCCAAAAAAGATATTATTTCTCAAGAAGATATTGTAAAAAGCCGTCAACGTCATCTCTATGCGATTGATCTTCATGAAGCAAATTCTGAAATGACAGAAGAGAAGAAATTCAGTATTAGAAAATTAAAAGATAACGGCTCGTTTTTCCATTTAGCTTCAGTTTGGGATTATGATAATGAACGTTTGACAGAAAATCTGACAGCAAAGGGACCTTTGATCATCAATTTTTCCAATATCCTGAAATACGATTATATTCCAGTTGCAAAACTTTTAGATCGGATTTTGCAGATCAGCAAAAGAGCGATGGGAGTTCCTATCGAAATTGAATTTGCTGTCAAATTGAACCGTAATAATATGGAAAATGTGGATCACACATTTCATCTTTTGCAGATCAGACCACTAAATGTGCAGATGGAAAATTCCAATATCGAGGTCTCCGAGCTGGTAAAAAAGGAATTGCTTCTATATGCAGAAAATGCAATGGGTAATGGATTGTTTGATTCAATAAAAGATATTGTGGTTTTTCGCAAAGATAAATTTGATAATACAAAAACCTTGAGTATGCAAAAGGAAATTGAGAAATTTAATAATTCATTGAAAGAAGAAGGCAAACCATATTTATTGATCGGACCAGGACGCTGGGGTTCGCGTGATCGGTTTTTGGGAATCCCGGTGCGCTGGAATCAAATCTCGAATGCGAAAACAATCGTGGAAATTGGTTTGGAAAATTTTCATGTCGATGCTTCTCAGGGAACTCATTTTTTTCATAATTTGGTCTCGATGAATGTTGGCTATTTCAGCATCGATGAACGATCAAAACAGGATCATATTGATCTTGATTGGCTCTATTCTCAAACAGCGAAAGAAAAAGCTGAATATTTTAATCATTATTCCTTCGAAGATGAAATAATAATTAAAATTGATGGCAAAAAACGCATTGCAATCATCAAAAAACCAGAAAAATAAACATTCGTATATTTTCTCTATTTGTTATCAGACTCTATCTTCGAAAAACAACTTCTTCATAATTAGGAAATGGATGTCATTCTGAAAAGATCATTCATTACTTCAATTTTTTCAAAAGCCTCTTTTTGCGTTGTAATAATTTCTTTTTAATTTTTGCTTCCTTGCAAGATCGAAGCGCTTTGTCTGTAAAATTTAATGCAATTTCAAAGTTTTTATTAACGTGTTCTTCCCATTTAGCCAGCTCGATGCAAGCATAGATTTCTTTTTCGATCGCAGCTTGCTTCCACAAAGTAACTGCTTCAGAATTGCGCTTTTGTCTTTTATAAATATTAGCTAATTCGCGTCGCACAGCTCTACTAGAAATCTTCTTGCTCAATAATTTTTGGAATATCCGCTCTGCTTCCGATTCCAGCTTTTGTGAAGTATAGACTTTGGCTAACTGGAAAAGATCGATATTTTTTTCTGTGCGCAGGCCTTCATTCATATATTCAAGAATTTTCAGCAAACTTAATACATCCTGTCGATTATGCTGAATGATCTTCTCGATATTTTCGCTTTCACCTGTATCCAAAAAACGGAAATAGGCTTCGGGAATATCTCTGCCTTCAATTTCATTCTGCGGTTTTCTCTGCTGATGTAAAAGTTCTTTTTCCAGCGTAATCAAACGACAATTTTCCAATCTGTTCTGCCACAATCTTCGTGATAAATGCAAAAGATCGATGATCTGATAAGCATCTTTTAACTGTCTTAAAATCTCGTTGAACGTCAATCTGCTGTCCAGCAACGGAAGATCATAACTTTTTCCATTGAAACAGACAAATTTGCATTGATCTTTGAGCTTTTGCAGAAAGACATTTAACAATTCACTTTCTGCTTTCAGATCACTCATAAAATATTGTTGTATAATGAAATATCCATTTTGAAAATAACCGATCCCGATCAAGAAAATATACGTTCCTGTTCCCAAACCAAGTCCTGTCGTTTCCGTATCGATAAAGATCAAGTCTTCCAGTTGCAATTTTGTTAGATCATAATATTTTTGGAAAATTGGTGGAAAAGGTAATTCCAAGATTTTTTGCGTTGAATATTTTTGTTCTATTAAATGAATATTTTCAGAAATTTGCTCACCTGGGATCTTCAATGTTTTTTTCTTTTTGATCTTTTGTTTCTTTTCGGGTAAAACTTTCTGTAAAAGCGAAGTCAATTCATTCATGATCATTCAATTCCAGATAGATTTGCAATAATTGGCGCACCTGTTTTTTCGCACCTTTTCCGTTCTCGGCGACAGGTCCAACGCAAGCTGGACATCCATCTTCGCAAGGGCAATTCAAGATTATGTTTTGTGCTTCCCGCAAAAGTTTGAAATGAATATCAAATAATTTTCGGCTCAAACCCAGACCACCGGGCATCGCATCATAGAAAATTATGGCTGGACGCTGGCAATTCATCAGATTTTTTACAGCAGATTGCACGCGAATATCAGATTGATCGCACATCAAAAAGAACGGAGCAATATTGCGCAAAAGATAGGCAAATCCAGCCAGACCGCTTTGCAAATAAAGTGATCTTTCTGCTTTGCGATGACAGCTGGGACACAAAGTGATGAGATTATCTGGATCATTTGCCTTTTTGGGATCAGAAAAACGTTTGAAAGGAATTTTGTGATGCACATGAAATGCTTTTTCGCCTTCAGTTTTTCCGCAATGCTGACAGGTGAATTCATCTCTTGCTCTGATATATTTTCTCAATTTATCCCAATTCTTACCATAATTATTTTGGACATTGTTCCAGAGATCCTGTTTGATCAATCTATCTTCGATCTTTTCTCCGATCGTGAACCAATAACCATAGGTCACCATTTTTTTGGAAGGTAATTCCAATTTCTCGATTCCAATTATCTCATTGGTAGCAAACTTAATTTTTTTGAAACCAGTAACCTGTTCGATCACTTCGATCTGGCCAAAGTATTGTTCGCCATCATCAAATATTATTTTGTCTTTTTCTTTGATCAGGTCAAATTCTGCCTTACTTATTGATTGCGTGTAATGATCTATTTCCTTTTTTTCCATTTCAACGAGTTTCCTTTCTTCGTTCAGTTTGTGAACAATGTAAGTTTCGCCGAGATGGAGATAGACAGCATTCGGATGTGCCAGCCAATAAACGCTGTTCTCATCAACGAATCCGATTGTTTTTTCTTGATCTTTCAAAATGAAATCGCCCGTTCCAGCAGATCGCAAAGACATTTCGCCAGCAGGATAACTATTTGCTTTCCAAAAAAACTTATTGTCGCTTTGATAGGTCAGATCATAATCTTGAAGAATTTCCAGATAGCGATCCAAAATTTCTTTATCCAGATCACCATATTTTTCTGTATTTAAAAATGGTTTTTCATACAAAGCACATTTGAGATGCTGCAACAAGATGAAAGGATTATCAGGGTCGATCAGTGCTTCTTCGGGATTCTTTTCAAAAATATAGTCTGGATGTTGCACTAAATATTGGTTGAGTAAATTAGAATTTGCAATGAGAATACACAAAGAAGGCTTTCCTTTGCGACCTGCTCTGCCAAATTGCTGACGCAGAGCCGATATCGATCCTGGATAACCATTGACAACAACCACGTCCAAACCACCGATATCAATACCCAATTCCAGCGCATTCGTCGATATGACAAGTTGCAATTTCCCCGCACGAAGCTCTTTCTCGATCTGACGACGTTGCTGCGCGAGATAACCGCTGCGGTAGCCGCAAATCGCAGCTTTCTCTTTTGCTTTGGATCGCAAATTTTTTAAAATCAATTCGACCATCCGTCTTGAATGAGTGAAAATTAGTGTTTGCAAATCTTTTTCCAAAAAAAATCTTCCGAAACGAACAATTTCCTGCCAGGCACTTTTGCGGATTCCGAGTTGGTGATCAATGATAGGCGGATTGTAGATCAGGATCTTTTTTTCACCATGCGGCGAGCTGTCTTCTGCGATCACTTCGATTTTTTCTTCGGTCAATTTTTGAGAAAAAACTTTTACGTTGGAAAGCGTGGCACTCGTCAGTATGAATTGTGGATAAGCGTGATAGAAAGCCGCAATTCTTTTCAAGCGGCGCAGAACGTTTGCAAATTGCGATCCAAAGATACCGCGATAGATGTGAACTTCATCGATGATGATATAACGCAAATTACGAAAAAAATCTGCCCATTTCGTATGATGAGGTAAAATGCCCAAATGTAACATATCTGGATTGGTAAAAACAAGATTTGCTTTTTTCCTGATCTTTTGACGGCGTGCTGCCGAAGTATCTCCATCATAAATTCCTGAACTGATCTTTGGCATTGTTGAATTGAAAATGAGATCTTTGAACTTTTTTTCCTGATCCTGCGTGAGAGCTTTGGTGGGAAACAGCAAAAGCGCTCGCATCTGCTGTTCTTTTAAAAATGTTTGAAAAATCGGTATTTGATAGCACAGACTTTTTCCGCTATCAACTCCGCTGGTGATCACAACGTTCTTTCCTTTCCAAAGCGCAGAGATCGCTTTCTTTTGATGTAAAAATAATTTTTCTATACCAGATTTTGATAATAATGCTTTAAGACGGTTATCCAATTCTTCGGGAAACTCGACTAATTTACCATCTTTGGCTGCAACGATCTTTGTCACAGCAATATTCTTCGTCATCTTTTTACTGATCATGAATTCTTTCATATAATTTTTATTTCCAATTTGTATTTTCTGCTGTCCAGAAATATTTATTTTGAATGAGATAATTTATAAAAAAAATGATTGACTGATATTTATTTTTATCTTATGTTATAAATTTAAATATCAAAAAAATAAAAAAGGAGTGAGTATGTATCATGAACCAGTAGAAGAACTTAGCGATCAAACACGCAATATCGTGCGTGCTTTGGATAGCCTGAAGGAAGAGATCGAAGCTGTTAATTGGTATCATCAACGCGTTGATGCCTGCAAAGACGAAAATCTAAAAAAAATATTAGCACACAACCGCGATGAGGAGATCGAACACGCCGTAATGACTCTTGAGTGGTTACGAAGAAATATGTCAGGTTGGGATGAAGAATTAAAAAACTACATCTTCAGCGAAGGGGATATCACAGAATTGGAAGATGCCGAAGAAGAATCAACAGCAGCAGATCATGGCGATCTTGGATTGAATAAATAAAAAGGAGATAAAATGAATTTCTTAAAAAAAGAATTAGCCCCGCTAACTCAAAAAGCTTGGGACGAAATCGAGGAACAAGCCCGTGTGACATTGAATAATAATTTAACAGCGCGCAAATTTATTTCAATTGCAGAAGCAAAAGGCTGGAATTTCTCAGGATTACCCACAGGCAGGATCGCTGCTATCCAGAAAAAGAATAATCTGAATTTTGGAATTCGAGAATTTATGCCAGCTGTCGAAGTGCGCAATGAATTTGAACTCGATATCTGGGAAATGGATAATGCGGATCGTGGCGCAGCAGATATTGATCTGGAACCTCTGGAAAAAGCGGCAGAAGCCACAGCGAAATTTGAAGATGAGATCATTTATAATGGATTATCAGAAGCAAATATCGATGGCTTGAAAAAAAGTGCTGAACATTCTTTGCCAGTAGGAAAAGACAATTGGGCAGATTTGATCAGCAACGCCATTATAAAAATGAAAAATGCTGCGATCAAACCACCCTATGCTCTGATATTGGGTGAAGAATATTGGAAAAAATTGATCTCTGAAGTAAAAGGTTACCCGATCAAAAGACATATTGAAAATTTGATCGAAGGTCCCATCATCGAAACTTCGGCGATCAATGATGGATTGCTTGTGCAATTTAAGAGTGATGACATTTTACTCACACCTGGACAGGACCTTTCGATCGGCTATCAAAATCATGATG
This sequence comes from Candidatus Cloacimonadota bacterium, assembly GCA_018400535.1. Taxonomy (GTDB): domain Bacteria; phylum Cloacimonadota; class Cloacimonadia; order Cloacimonadales; family TCS61; genus TCS61. Next base: position 5,386 of record JAGYMQ010000043.1, on the reverse strand, counting down.
AGAAAAAAGTGAAACTATTTATTACGGAAACTTTTACATTTTCCATCTTTGAGCCCAAAGCAATCTTACATTTCAGAAAATCCTAATTATTGCCCAAAAGGAAGATAGAAAAAAATATGTTTTCCGCCCTTAGAAAAAAGTCTATGCAATAATTCGCTATCTAAATCAATTTGTATCTGAGCCATTATTCTTCTCTTTGTCATGGTTTTGCAAAATCCAATATACAAAGGTTGAATTTTGGCTCAACTATTTTTGCAGCACTGGTTGGACGTTATCTTGTAGAGTTTACCGCACTGCTAACAGATTTGATTTTTCCTCACGATCAAAACTCAACAGCAATCGTTGTTCCGAGAGTTTTCGGGATGAAAAATCAAGTGGATTCAATGTGTGTTTACTCATCGTTTCACAATTATATTATGCCACTTCTTGTCGCACGATACGGATATTAGTAATAATCAATAATCTAAACTCGATAAAATTACCCAAACCTGATTAATATTTTCTCTTTTTTTTCAAACACATTTTGACGGAACACCTTTATCTGAATGAAAACAATATTCTTTAGACAAGATCCAATTTAAACACATTAGAGCTATGGTTTAGATCTTGACTGTTATTCTCCAACTGATAACTCTTTTTAGCTCATAGTTTCATTATCCAGTTAGAATTGAAATTACTCATCTATCATAACTCTAACTTTCTCATTTCTAAGTATATTTTTCATAATCAAAACCATTACTCATAATTTCCCTCCTATTTTCCAAAAAAATTACTGATCTCAAACCAAAGCGTAAATTCCTTACCCTTATTATCCGATAAAAGCAACACATCATAAGATTTATCGCCTATCCGGTATAATTCTTGACTGATAAGTTTCCAATCGATACCGGCAGTACCAAGGTTTTCTTTTAGATAACGATATTCAGCTTTTACTCCTTCCTGTGATTTTTTTGCACCTTTGATGATTATCGCATTTTCTTTATTGCTACCATCGTGATCAGAAAAAAATTTCATAATTAACCTCCAAAACCAATTATTTTCTTTTTCATGAATTGTGAAGTATGTTCTAACTCACAATATTTAATAAGATCTTTCTGCATTAACTTCCTGAAACTACCTTTGCGGGTTGCAGCTTCAACACAGGCATTTTTAACGATCAATTTGATGTGACCACCTGGGAAATTTTAATGTTCTGTTTTTAATCAGGAAATCGGCTTATGAAAAATATCTAGTTATCAATTTAGTATTTGGATAAGTTTTTTAAGTTCTGCGCTCAAAAATGTTTTAATAAGTTATGGACAAATTGAGGAAAAGCAACTATTTTCTTAATTTTTTTCTAAGTCGTTTTACAGCATGCGTTATTACCCATGAGATAATAACTTAGAAAAATCAAGTGAAAAATTGAATTTTTTAGCGAAATGTTGTTTTACTTTCTAATATGACAACCAGGAAATGCAGTTAAGCACACCTCCCCATTTTGCTAATTTATCTATATCATCTTCGATTTTGATAACGTTATCTTCTCCAAAAATATCGGTAAACTTATTATAAGCTGCTTTATCTTCAATATCTCCATATTGCGGTAAAAGGATAGTATTCTCTAATCTCAAAAAATTCATGTAATTCCCTTCTGCACTAGGAATGTTATCTCTTATAGAGTTTCTTGGTATAGAATTCGTAATGCGGATAACTTCGAATTTCTTAGAAAACCTCGTTGCTAATTCGTTTAAATATTTACTTGCTTCTACAAGTTCTTCTTCCGAAATTCTATTTCCGTCATTGTAATAATTTTCTGGATAGGAAGCTACAAGCAATGTCTTATCATCTATGAATCGAATCGTTCCATCGACGTGTCCAGTTTCATCTCCAGGTTCCGGTCTGATAAATTCCGGTTCGGTTATGTTCAAAGAATGCAGACAATTTTCTACCTTATCCTCACAATTATATTGCTTGATGAAATTCGTTAAAATTGCACAGCCCATCCCATTATGGGTCAAATTTCCGCCATCCCAAACAAGTGAATAATTATTTATTGGATAACTAAAATGTTCAGCGATTTTATAGCCTGCACAATTGTCGGAAGCTGCATATTTCTTATCTTCTTTCTCAAAATAGGGTGGATCGTAAACCATTTTAGCTGCTACAATATTTCCACATTCATCTTTAGCCAGAAATGGTGCCCAGTCACGGATCCAGATATCCTCTACTATGGGTATCTCGACGAATTCGATTTTAATTTTGGTGTTGAGCTGCTGTATCTCTTTAGCTTTGGTTTGATCCAATCTCTTTATTATTAAAGTAAGATGTAGATCTTTCGGTAATTTTTCAATTAGTGAGCTATAAAATGGAATCAAACCTATTTTCCCATACAAGCCTTCTGGCCAAACCAGAACAAGGGATTTGGGTGGGTTCCAATCGGGAACAAGATGATTTGGTTCGGGTATTAGATCTAATTTTTCATTCACATTTTTTATTCTATCATTCCAGATTTTTCTCATTGCTTTACCTGTAGTTTGCCTAAATTCTTTCGCAGAAAATTCATCTGTTTTGGCATTGTTGCACCAGTAGCAGGAAAGAACAACATTATCAGGAGAATATTCTTTATAAGGTTCTTTTCGATCAATTTCAAAGACAAAACCTCTATTACTATAATAACATCTTCGGGTAAATAACTCTAAGTTTTCACTAAGTTTTTCTATTTGCTTTAAAGTAATACCACAATAAAAACAATTATCAGATAGTATCTTTTCAATTTTTGTCTCTATCTCGTTCTCGTTAACGTTTAATATTTTCCACAATTTGTCTAAATAATATCTATAATAAATACTTTTTAATTTACTGTATTGTGATAAATAACTATCATCAATGTGTTTTTCTTTGAGATATTTAAATTCTTTGTTTCCATAATTATTTGGTTTTGTTAAACCTTTGATCTTTTTTTTGAAATCACTGATTTTTCTATTTAGATTAAATTTAGTTTTTTCATCTAAAAACTCGTTAAGCAGATCTTTTATCGTATTGTTTTCTTTATCTTCACCAATAAATTTATCATTATCATTGTTGCTCTGAAATGCTTGAACATAATATTTCATCAAAACATCGTGAAATTGATTGAAGTTATTGATATATTTTTTGAATTCGCAAATTTCTTTTTCGCTATTGATATTTTTCTCTTTTCCAAATGCAAATAAATAGAATAAAAATTGATTGTGAACAGTATAAAAACTTTCATATTTTTTGCTGTTTTTAATTTTTTCTAAAAACATTTTTTTCTTCATATTTTCCTCCATAATTTTTTTCGGGATGCACCTTTTTAGGTACATCCCCATTTTTTAATCTAACAACAATTTATTAAAGGTAATATAGACAATAAAATTAATAGCTTTTTGAAAGATCAGATCAGGTTCATTGGTATAAAAATATCGGGTTTCTTTATCTTTAAATCGGTAACGGAGCACTTCCCGGAAAGTATGCACGGCATCTTTGAAATTCTTTAATTTTTTAAATTCAATTAAAGCAAGCCAATATAAGGCTACAAAATTATCGCTATCACGGTCGACAGCCAGATTAAAATGTTTGATAGCTTTTCTTAGATCCGAGTTTTTGTAATAACATTTTCCCAGTTCCAAATGGGCTCGGGAATCGGTGAAGGAAGAGCAGAAATCACCGGAAATTTGGGAATGCAATTTTTGGATATTTGCATTGGTCAGATTAAATTGGGAGTAATGATCAAAACAGGAAAAATCATTACCGTTTCTTGCCATAAGACCTCCTTGGCTAATTTGATTTGTTTAAATTAACACATTTATTATAACATAAAATTTTAACTTTGTCAAGCAATTAATTACCTTTTTAAAAAGTTGTGAAATCTTTATGAATTGATTTTTTGTACGATTTATTATAATATTTATCTTAAAATATGGGTTTCCCAAGCGTGGAACGGGGAATCAGCTGGTTCACAGCTTCGCAATGGTTTAAACCTTGTGAATGATGAATTGAACTAAATAATTTTTAAGTTCTATTTCAACAGCAGATATTTGCGTCTGGCTACGGCTTTATCTCCAATTCTCAGCTGGTAAAAATACACTCCCGAAGAAACAGGATTGTTATTCTCATCTCTTCCATTCCAAACAACTTCAGCTTCCCTCATATCTAAGCTTCCGCTTGGGAATAAAAAAGTTTTAATCTTCTGATCTTTCAAGTTAAATATTTCGATCCGACTCGCTGGTCTATTCTCTGTGTTCTCCGTGAGCTCTGTGGATAAGCTGAAACTGAACGTTGTAGTAGGATTGAATGGATTCGGATAGAATCAGCCGAAAGCCAACCACCAAGCTGAAACAAAGCGGCAGATGTTGTGGGCATAGTATTTATCATTTTACTTGATATAAACTTTTTAATTTCCATTTCGCTTTATATCTAAGATGCCAATTCATTTCTTCTTCTTTTGAGTAATCCTTATATTCCATTTTCTGTAAAGATGGATCGGGAATATTCTCTAATATTTCATTGCAAATCAACATTAATTGTTCTTTTTCATCAAGGTAATATAATGTATTCGCTACCTCAATTTTAATTTCATAGCTTATCGAATCAGATATGCAAACTCTTTTCAGTAAAGGAATAAGCTCAGATTGATACTTTTTAAATAGTTCTAGTTTTTTAATTGTAAACGGAGAGAGATAATTTTTATTGTAAAGATTAAATATCACTTCAGAGTTATTGTTTAATAATAATTTTTTAAGCTTGTTTAATCCTTTTTGAAATTCACCAACATTTATTAGCGGAATTATTGATAAACTTTGATTTTCTATACTATCATCATTTAGCAATTTTAGAAAAAGATTCTTCGCATTTTCGCTTTCATAATTTATTAACGTTAATGTTACAAACTTTTTCTCCTCAAAAGGATGATTACTTTTAAAGAAAAATGAATCAATTATAGAAATTTCTACATGATTTTTGAATATATAATTCGCTTCAAAACTGTAATCATTAGAAAATAACTCAACTGAAAATAAAATCAGAATTTGCATTGATAGTAAAAACTTCTTTTTAAACATCAAATTCTCCTGTTGATCTATGCCCATAAAATACTTATGCTACGCCAACTAAAATAGTTCGCATAACTAACCAAAAAATTTCATAATAACTCCAACCGATTAGTTCGCAATAACTCCATTTTATTCTGCTACATTTTCGATATTTATACTATCTAAAGGGCTTTTGATTCCCTGGATTACTTTCGATATTATATGTGTATAAATCTCGTTAGTTTTAAGATTTTTATACCCCAGTAATTTCTGTCCATCTCAAGTCTTCTCCATGCTCCAGCAAATGAGTTGCGAAGCTGTGACGCAAAGTATGCACAGAAGCTTTTTTGTCAATA
>JAGYMQ010000042.1 GCA_018400535.1 Candidatus Cloacimonadota bacterium | reverse complement strand
ATATAAAACACTTAAAGGTGACAACCTATTTCCGATCGATCAGGTTAGGTTATAATAATAAATACCTGAACTTACTGGTTTCCCTGATTCATCTTTTCCATTCCAGATCAAGCGATTTTCTTTTTCAAATTTTCCTTTATAACCACGATGTGAAACTGCAACTTTTTTGCCTTGGTTAAAAAGGTATTTTGCCAGGAAGATAGTTACCGGAGCTTTACCGCTGCCGCCGCTGACGATATTCCTACGCTGATAACCAGGTCAGCTTTTCTAATTACTTTATCATCAGCATTTCTTCCGGCTATAATGATTTCAGTATCGGTTTCTATCTGCAGTAGTTCCAATTGTTTTTCCAGCGGGAGCAGCTTCCAGCTCACAGCCACATTGATCTCACCGTATTCATAGTTTTTTTTCATGAACTGAATCAGGCAGATTTTGTTTTGATATCCCAATGCAGAAAGCTTAAACATAAAATTCAAACTTTTATATGAAGCTAGGCGTTTCTCTTATGTTCTATGGTTTATTGTGGCTTAGCTTTCACTAAAAAAATAGAACTCCAGATAACAAAGATCATGGGAATAAATATAATCATCTTTTAGAGATAATCTACCTCACTTTCTTTGTCATCAGGAGTAAGCAGAAAATTTACAGTTTCAATGTAATTCCAAATTTTCCGCCAGAGATAACATTTCCACCACCAAATTCGAGATTAACACCGAATTTTTCGGAAAAGTAGTAACGCCCGCCGAGTTGACCGGAAACTCCTAAACCCGAGGTATGAGATCCGTCATATTCATCCGGAGAATTCCAGATATAGAATCCAATACCGAGTCCGGCGTAAAAATCCCAGTTTGAGGGAATATCCAACACATTGTTGAAATGATAATTACCATTACCGGAAATTCCGATTATCGAATGATCGTATTTGTTATCATTATATTTATCTTGATATGACTGGAAAGACACTTCCCCACCTAAAGTGACGTTTCTGTGTACTCCATAATCTAAGCCGATATAAACCGGCACACCCCAGGATGAAAATCCTACACCCGCATTGAATTGACTTTGACCATTGGCCAGAGCATTGCTTCCGAAAACTTTACCTAGAGCAAAAATCATCACCATTACTAAAAAAATCTTTTTCATCATTACATCCTTTGTTTTTAACTTCTTTTTCGATAAAGCTTTGCTAACATATTGAAAATTCGCTTTATCATTTTTCATTTTCTGCGAACATCCAAACATCCATTTCTCACATCTATCGGTTGAGCGATTTTTTTCTAGTAATCAACCTGATCAGGATTACAATTATAGCAATCAGCAGCAAGGCGTGAATAAACCCACCTAATGTATAGGAAGTAACAAGACCCAGCAGCCAGAGGATTACTAAAACTACAGCTATTATCCATAACATAATATACTCCTTAATATTCATTAATTTCTTTTTCGATAAAGCTTTGTTAACAAACCCTTATTGTTAACATTTAATAAGAATTTCGCTTTACCACTAATAGTTTCTGCGAAAATACAATTTCTCACAACTCTCAGGAGAATACTTGAAAATAAGAACAGCAACAAGAAGAGGTTTTCCGTTGGATTAAGTCTCAAAATGAGTAGTAACATTAAACCTCTCCTTATTGCTTATCTTATATGCTATTCAACCATGAATTCGATACGACGATTTTCAGCACGACCTTCTTTGGTCTTATTTGTGGCAGCAGGTTCAGTTTCACCTTTGCCAATAACTTTCATTCTGGAAGCGCTGATATTATTTTCAACCAACCAGTCCTTTACTGCCTGAGCCCGTTCCAGAGATAAACTACGGTTATATTCCTCGTTACCTACATTATCAGTATGACCTATAATGGTCACCGTCACATCCGGATTTGCTGCCAGGGATTCACGCACTTTCTCTAATATAGTTGCTGATAACGGGTTGATCTTTGCTTTGTTGATTTCGAAAGTAATACCATGCAGTACTATTTTTTTACCCTTAGAAAGATCTAAAAGATCGTCCTTGGAATCTAAGGGATTCTTTTTAGCTTTGATTTCTGCACCATCATTCATTCCACCACCATCAGTATCAATTTCTAAAGCGTTGGTGCGGTGAGTCATTATTTCGTTATAGTCATTAAGTCCGTCCCCATCAGTATCAAGCTTATTCGGATTGGTCTTGTATCTTATCACTTCATCGCCATCTGACAATAAATCACCATCAGAATCCGCTTTCTTGGGATTTGTACTAAATGTGGTAATTTCCTCTCCATCTTTCAAACCATCGCCATCTGTATCTGCCAAATTGGGATCTGTATTGTACTCTAAGACTTCTTCACCGTCATTCAATCCATCTTTATCCGTATCCGCGATAAGCGGGTTCGTTTTGTACTTCATTATTTCTTCCCCATCTTTCAAACCATCGCTATCTGTATCTTCTAAATTGGGATCTGTTTTGTACTTGCTCAATTCAAGGTCATCGTTTATTCCGTCACCATCTGTATCGGCAACAACAACTTTGGGTGGAACAATGACTTTTTCCACAGGTTTTCTCTTTTTAGGATTGCCATAAGATAATCCTATCATAACCTCAAAAAAGCCATCGTGTTTATCATTTGTGAAACGATTGAGATCTGAGTCGGTGCGTTCAACCCCATCAAGGTCATCAGATAGCACTAAATTATAACCCCCACTGATCTGGAACATGAGCTGTTCTCCTAATGGTGTTTGTATGCCGACGCCAAGAGGTATTAGCGGTAAAAAATCTGAATCATCTGTGTTCATGTTTTTTGCTACACCAGCTCCGGCATAGATAAACGGATACACAAGATTAAACCGGATCGGTCTTAAAAGAAATCTGATATCACCGGCAAGTGTTTTGGTTTTTTCGTAACCATTTCCACCCAGAAGAGTGGTATAGCTCAATCCAATTTGAGTAAATAGAGGATTTGCGATCTTAAACTGGTAATCAACTTTCACGCGGGGCGACCAACTTTCGTCGTCTCCGTTGTTGTCGCCGTAAGCTCCACCAACTTCGATACCATAACTCGTCTGTGGTCCCGCATACTGGGCATTAACTGCACTGAAAGCTAAAAGGATCAGTACAAACATTGTAAATCGTAAGAATGAGTTCATTATAAACCTCCTGTTTATTATAAAACTCCTGATTTGTGAGAGCGTTGCGACATCAAAGCAACGGTGTCTCAATCATAATAAGAAAGTATTTCGCTGTTTGATGAGTACAGTGAAAAATAGATCATTTACATTATGGTGAAAACTATTCCACCATATCCAAATTGACATTTTCTCTATCATTCAAAAGACTAAATCATACGATTATGTCATATGATACTATCACGTGATAGTCTAACCCTTTTCTGTGAAAAAGCAAATAATATTTTTTCAAACTGAATTTATTAAACTTTGGTTTATTAATTGAAATACTGAAACTTGCGATCAGAATGAATTTATATTGATACCAGATGTCTGTAATCATTTCAAAAATTATTATTAAATTTGTTAAAAGGTGAACTTACAATTTTTATACTCCAGATTTTTTCTGCAATTTTATATAATATAATTTGCTTTTACTTAAATGTGGATTATTCTATTAAGCAGTTGTGTCGATTGACTAAGTCGAACAATTTAAATTATTTTCAATATAGTCGAGAATGCACAACAGTAAATTAGGAGGCAAAATGATTGACATCCATATTCCGACATCCCTTGAATACGATACAAAAAAAGCAAGTCTTTTGGCAACAGCGATAAAAAACTTAAGCAGTATAGATGAAATTACCGAATGGAATAAACAAGCGAGTGCTGAAGTTGAAGAATTGAATTCAATTTTGAAAGTGCTTGAAGAAAAGCAAAAAACTGCAACTCAGGTTATTTCACAGGAGCAACAAGAGTATAACGAGAAAAATTTCTTTACAAAATTCTTCGATGGTCGCAAAGAACAAAAACGGTTACTCTCTGAACAATCTCGACTTGAAAGAGAAAAAACACAAATTGAAAATGTAATTATTCAGTTTAAATCTGCGCTTGATTTTATGCCTGTTTCACAAGATAATGCAAAAGAATTGTTGGAAGATTGTAAGCGGCAAAAGGAAGAATTGCATATAGAAAAGAAAGCTATAAAGAATCAAAATTCTTCTATTCGTGCAGAAGCTAAACAGCAAAAAGCCAACACAAATTATGGTAAATATGGTAAAGGTGATAGACATCGAATAAAACTTAACAAAAAATCTGCCTTAAAATCACAAGATGATCAGAAAATAGCTGTTCAGAGGCAGATTAAAGAACTAGAACAAATAATTATTTGGTTAGAGAAATTTTAG
>JAGYMQ010000041.1 GCA_018400535.1 Candidatus Cloacimonadota bacterium | reverse complement strand
AATTGAATTCCTCTATGACGGAACGAATGCTCAGAATAATTTAGTCTCAGCTACAAAACTTACCGGCAATTATCCTAATCCATTCAATCCAACAACGAATATTGCTTTCTCGCTGAAAGAAGCTGGAAATGTTACAATCCAAATATACAATATGAAAGGACAACTTGTGAAAACACTCGTGGATGAACACCAGGAAGCAGGAAATCACAGCGTTACGTGGAATGGTAAAGATAACAATAATAGGAATGTTACCAGCGGAATCTATTTCTACAAAATGAAAAATGCAGAATATTCCGCTACGAAAAAAATGATCCTGCTCAAATAAAGGATCAGAATAAACAATAAAGGGAAAAGAGTTCTCATGCTCTTTTCCCTTTTTGTTAATGATTCGATTTATACTCACAATGATCACCATTTTAATGAAGACTACTTGTTGCTTAGCCTTTTGCTGGATGATAAATCTGACTTTTTAGAACTATTGGAATGAGTCGTTAGCTAGTAATTGATAATGAAACTTAAAATGAAAATTTTGATTATACTTGTGGTTTCACATTTTAATAAGTAATGAGGAGAGATATGAAAAAATATTCATCTATTCTATTACTTGTTATGATATCAATCCTAAACTCACTTTCATTGAAAGAAGTGTATGAAACAGCGCCAGCAAATGCATTTTATGATAAATATCTGGAATTGGAAACTAATGAAATTTATACCGGCGGTTTATTGATCGGCAAGATATTTGATCCTATCAGCTGTGAACTTGCTGGAGATGAAGGATTAAACGTTTGTATTTCTGGAAATGGTGCGATCCTCGATCTGCAAGGCGAAGAAATCTCTATCTCCTATTGCAATAATAAATTGGATATTGACAATTGCATCTTCATCAACGGAAATATTCGGTTTCGCGGAATTAACAACACCACCGCAAGTCAGATGCCAACCGGAAGGATTCAATATTGCACATTTTACACTCCGCATGATTACGCAATTCGTTTGCAAGGAGCTGGTGGAAACATTATTTTGGAACGTAATATTTTTGTGGATGCCATCGATACCGGCTTCGACTTTACATATTTAAACGGGTCTTCAATGGAATGGCTACCGACTGGTGCAAACGTTGCGATCAGCTTATTTTATGGAACTTATGGTATTCCAGAACTAATTGATAATTGGTCTTTTCACACGCAAGGGCAATTCAATTCTGACCCGATACGACATTTTGTGGAATTGTGTGAATATGGCTGAAGTCCACCCCAAGCTGTCAGTTGGGCAGATTCCAATAATGTGATCGGGATTGATCCACAGCTTATTGATCCGCAAAATGGTAACTATAAACCAGCTCCGGATTCTCCGGCTGTTGATTATGGTTGTCAGATATTTTCCAGTGAACGAAGATCTTCCAATCCAAATGAATCGATAATTCCAAATTTTTATTCGAAAAAACGAAATTCGATCGAAGTGGGTGGAAGTATTTCCACAGATACTTTTTGGAATGCTGATACGATCAAAGTTATTTCTGATATCCAGATAGAAGATGATGTGATCTTAACGATTTCACCAGGCTCTATCGTCGAATTTCAAGATTTTTTTAAGATAAATATTTTGGGGTGTATAAAAGCTATCGGCGAACCAGACAGCAAAATTTTCTTCACTTCAGCTCAACCTACATTGTTTGCAATAGATTCGACTTTTACCGGGGCCTGGAATGGTTTTATCCTGCAGGAAATAATTGCCACAAATCCAGCTTCTGAATTTGCCTATTGCGTTTTCCAATACAGCAAATCTTTTGACGATCTTCATCATGGAGGAGTTTTCTGTATTTATAATAACAGCAAAATTGAGATCACAAATTCCATTTTCCAGAATAATGTGGCAGACTATGGCAGCGCTTTAAGTATCGAATATTCTTCTGCACCAAAAATCGTAGGTTGTGTATTCAAAGATAATCACGCCTTTATCAGCGGGTCGCCCATATATTGTTCCTATTCCTTTCCGCAACTCAATAATAACACGATCGTTTCCAATTTTGTTTTAAATGAAGATACTTTTCATCAAGCAGCTGCTATCCAGACTTTTATCGCTAAACCAAAGATCATGAACAATATTATTCGTGATAATGAGACAAATTTTTTCGATCCTACTCAACTCTACGAATGTAAACCCTTTTACACGCGATACAACAATATTTCTTTCGGATATGATGGCATCGGAAATATTGATGACGACCCACTTTTTCAAAATACAGGTTTTGATCCGCTTGCCATAACTTACAATTCGCCTTGCATAGATAGTGGCTCGCCTGATACGACAGAGATCTTTCTTCCTCTTTTTGATATTCGGGGTGAGGGGCGGATCTCTGGACAAAATATCGATATGGGCGCTTATGAATGGCAAGATGTCGGAATATCCAATAATAAATTGTTCATTCAAAAAAATATGATAACCAATTATCCCAATCCGTTCAATCCATCGACAACTATATCTTTTTCTCTCACCACGGAAAGCACAGAGAACACAAAGATCGTTATTTATAATTTGAAAGGTCAGAAGATCCGCACTCTGCCTGTCACTCTGAGAGAAGTCGAAGAATTCCAGGTTGGTCATAGTTCTCATCTTTCGACAAAATCTGCCCTGAGCTCAGTCGAA
>JAGYMQ010000040.1 GCA_018400535.1 Candidatus Cloacimonadota bacterium | reverse complement strand
GATTTTATCTAATTGTCGAATTACCCATTCGATAGATTCGGGATCAACTTTTTGTAAAATCAGCAGCATTTTCTGCAGAATTCCCATCGGGAAAGCACCGGAACCACAGGCAGGATCGAGCACCTTTATCTCATCCAGAGCATCTATTACAGCAATTTTTTGCTCTTTTGTAAGCTCGGTTTCTTCAATGTTGTAATCCAGTAATTCACGAATCTGCTTTTCCAATTGAGATTGCTTCGGAAGTTCATTCGAAGAAGATTTCTCGCAATGACCGGCAAGGTTTTTACTTTGTTCAGGAAATTTGGGAGAAAGTTTGGTGAGCAGATATTGGATCAGTGATTCATCGACCATATATTCCACAATCGGACGAGGTGTGTAATAACTTCCGGTAGCTTTGCGAGCTGTATTTCCTGTTTCGGGATTGATCTCTGCCAGTAGGTTTTCAAAAATCCTACCCAGCATTTCCGGATCAACAGAGAGATCGATATCGATGGATGTATTCTCATCGATAGTGAAATTATAGGTTTCCAATAAAGTAATGAACTCTTTCAGCCATTCATCAGGAATTTTCAGTGTATTTAAATAATATGTTTTCCCATCAGGACCAAGCTGATAATAATCTTCATGTAGATTAGGATCGAATAAACCACCATTCAGAAACGGTATCAAATCAAATTCAGAATTACGAAAATAATCTCTTCTTTCTTCGATTGGAGTATTTAGTAATTCAAAGAATAATGGCTCAATTGTATTATGATAATAATTCGTCTCAATTGCATTTGAAGAAAGTATGTTTTCCGGTATTAATGGAATGCCGGCACCAGATTTCTTTTTTTTAAGGAACCAGCAGAAAACCAGTCGACCAACCAATCTTACACTGAATTCCTGCATTGTTTGATGATCATTTGTAGATGGAAGCTTCAGCATAGGTGTAAAATCAAATTTCTTGGAACCTTGTTTCACTTTTCCGCCAACCAGTTTGTAAAATAATCTTTGAATTTCATGATAGAATTCTTTGTTTACAACTTCGATGGAGAATCGGCTTTGCAGGTCATCAAAATCTTTGATCCTTCCTTTTTCAAAGAGGAATTTTGCTGGAGTGTGGATTTTGGCTTCTTCTCCTAAGAAGAAAGAGAAACGCTTGGGATTGGAGAATTTGTATTTTACATCTTTCCCTTCCAATTTAAGATCAAGTGTTATCAGGGAGAAGCGATAGTTATTGGAATTATCTGAAATAAAGAAGAAGAGAGCTTTGCTGAGACCATGCTGAGCCATCAAGCGGAAAGCATCTCGGGAAACACCGATACGTGGATCATTTTCCTTCGAATGGGCAATTTCGATTATAGCCAGATCTCCCAACGATTCACAATCGCCGATCCAATAGGCTTGCGGTTTGATATATTTTGATTTGAAATCGATATCGATTTTTTCTTTGCGCAGAAAAAA
>JAGYMQ010000039.1 GCA_018400535.1 Candidatus Cloacimonadota bacterium | reverse complement strand
GACATTCTTAATCACACCTTCTTGTCATTCTGACGTATCTTGCACTATCTCTCTGGAAGAATCTCATGGACTTCTCTCAGCTTCACTTCTCTCTTTGCGACCAAGATACGAGAAGAAATAGTGAAAGAAAAGCACGAGATTCTTCGTGAGTTAAGATGAAAGACTCCTCAGAATGACATTCATTTTTATTACGCAGAATTCATTATTCGAAAAAAATGGAAGAGGGATTAAAAAAAATAAAATGGCAGAAAAAAAAATGACTGATTCATTACTGATCTCTTATTTGGTTTTCTTTTCATTTTGAAAAACTTGACGTTAAATAACGCACAAATAAATTTCACCAAAATAGTGAAAGAGGTGAATATGAATATTATCTTGATCGGTATTCAAGGAAGCGGCAAGGGTACACAAGCCAAATTATTGTGTGAAAGATATGGTTGGATTCATATTACCACAGGAGAATTATTTCGCGAACACATCAAAAATAATACCGAGTTAGGCAAGATAGTGAGAACGTTTATCGAACGTGGTGAACTTGTTCCCGATAAATATGTCTTCAAAATTGTGGAAAAGGCATTACGGGAAGCAGAGAGGAAATTTGTATTGGATGGTTTTCCACGAAATTTATCTCAAACTGAATTTTTGGTCGAGAAATTTACGATAGATCATGTTATTTTATTAGATCTGAAAGACGATTTGGCAATGAAAAGACTTCTTGCCCGTCGTATTTGTAACAATTGCGGTAGAGATTATAATGTTCTGTTCAAAAAGCCTGAAATTGCAGGAAAATGTGATGTTTGCGGAGGAAGATTGGTGAAACGAAAAGATGATAATGAGACAGCGATCAAAAAGAGGATCGAGAGATTTCATTTGGAAACGAACAGTGTTATCGATTTTTTTCGAAAGAAAGGTTTATTGATAAAGATCAATGCTGACCAAACTCCGCAAAAAATTCATTCTCAAATCGTTGATAAAATAAGATAAATGATAAGAGATTCCACTTTTCTAAATTCAACACGTCAAGTTCTCTATTATTCGCTCAATCTATTCGCCTTGATCAGCATCATTCTATTGTTCCATCCTTACGGGTTGATCTCGAAAGGATCGATTAATTTCATAACGCATTTCATGATCTTTCTGCTGATCATCTATCTTTTCATCAAAATTTTACAAAATATCAAAATTCTGACAAATCCTGTGTTCATTTTTGACGTGACCTTCATCACCTTAGGATTGGTCATCAGCAATACCGAGAGAGTTTTTCAATTTTACCTTCTCGGAAGACAATCTTTTTACCTGATTCAACGCTTATCAGAAGATTCTCACCAAAGAAAATTGCATGAAAGATTGATCGATAATCCTGCGGTGGTCATGCTCTTGAGTTTCATGCTGACGATATTTATCGGAACTCTTCTCTTGATGTTACCTACAGCAACCGTTTCCAGCGAAGAAACTTCTTTCATAGGAGCATTATTCACTTCGACATCTGCCACCTGCGTTACAGGATTGATCGTTTATGACACGGGGACACATTTCACTTTTTTCGGACAGATCATCATTCTTTTCCTGATCCAAATTGGTGGTCTGGGCATTATGACGATTTCAAGTGCTTTCGCTATTATGCTCGGTCAAAAAATGGGACTAAAAAGTGAAAATTTGATTCAGAACGTTGTTGGAGAATCTAATAAACTAGATATGGTCAATCTGGTAAAAAATATTCTGATCATCACTTTCATTTTTGAAGTATTGGGGGCATTATTGCTCTATTTTACTTTCAGCACAGGAATGTATCAACCACTTAGAGCTGTCTATCATTCTGTTTTTCATTCTGTTTCAGCCTTTTGTAATGCTGGATTTTCGCTTTTTCAAAATAGTTTTATGGATTTTCGTTATAATATGAATATAAATTTTGTGATCACTACCTTGATCATTTTTGGTGGAATTGGATTTCCGGTAATGTCAGATATCCAAAAGACTATGCAAAAACGGTTCAAACTTTCAAGATTATCATTACATTCCAAGATCGTGCTCACCAGCACAATAATTTTGATCATCCTTGGTGTGATTGGCTTCTATATATCAGAATATAACTCTGAAATGAAAGGATTCAATATTTCTGAAAGATTGATCTCTTCCTATTTCCAATCTGTAACGACCAGAACAGCTGGCTTCAACACGATCGATAATTCTAATCTCAGCATGGGTTCCGTCTTGCTTTCCATTATTTTGATGTTTATCGGAGCTTCTCCCGGTTCGACCGGCGGTGGCATCAAAACAACAGCATTGGTGATCGTGATCGTGTCCGTTCTGTCTATCTTTCGTGGAAACCGAGAAGCAAATATTTATCGGAGAAAAGTCTCTAATGAGATTGTTTTGCGCGTCATGGCTTTGATCGCACTTTCAATTGTTTTCATTTCTTTGATGCTTTTTCTCTTGTTTTTGTTTGAACCTTTGCCTTTCGAAAAAATTCTGTTCGAAGTTTTTTCTGCTTTCGGAACCGTGGGATTATCGATGGGCATCACAGCAGAATTATCGCAGTTCGGCAAACTCATAATCATACTATTGATGTATATGGGAAGAGTGGGTCCGCTCACTTTGATCTATGCGCTTTCCGAAAAGAAAGTAACTTCCAATTTTAGATATGTTGAAGAAAAGATCAGTATTGGATAAATTTTATAAGGAGTTCTTATGGCAAAATATGCGGTCATCGGTTTGGGAAAATTTGGGATAACTGTCGCAACAACACTTTTTGAGAAAGGCGCAGAAGTTATCGCTATCGATAATGACGAAACTTTGATCGAAGAGGTGAAAGAAAAAGTATCTGTGGCGATCCATATGAGTAGCACAGATGAAAAAGCGTTAAAGTCCAATCGAGTTCAAGATGTCGATGCTGTCATTCTGGCGATCGGGAATAATATCGAGGTCAGCGTTCTCACCAGCGTTATTCTGAAAAAAATGGGCGTTTCAAATATTTATGCCAAAGTGGATAGCAAGGTTCATGGCAGGATCTTGGAACTGCTGGGCATCCAGAATATTATATTTCCGGAAGAACAAATCGGCATCCAAATTGCTAATACGCTCGTTTCAAGCAATGTGCTGGAATATGTCGATCTTTCCAGCGGACATAGTATTGTCGAATTGATAGTTCCCGAATCCTGGGTGGGAAAAACTTTGCAAGAATTAGCATTACCGACAGAAAGAGGAATAAATATCGTTGCGATCAAATATAAGGAAAAAGCTGTTACAGAAGAAGGAGAAAATATGATCGAAGATATAACTAATGATATGCCTGGTGCAAATGATGTGATCAAGGCGAACGACATTTTGGTGATGATCGGTCCCAAAGCAAAGATAAATGAATTGATCAGCGAGACGGCAAAGGAAGTTTGAAATGAAAATGACATATACAGGAAAAATTAGAATTTTTGCAATTCTGATCTTAATTATAGCAATTATTCAAGCGATCTGGATCAATAATGCTATAGCCGGGGTCAAGATGGATGAAGAATTGAAATTAACTATCCAAAATATCTTGTTCGTCTTTCTCTTTATCCAATTTCTTCTGGTGATAATCATTATTTTTTATGTGCCTGTTTTTCTGAAAAAAAGTATCAATGAGATCAATAACATTCTGAAAGATATTGATAAAGGAATTTACACTGTAGATATTGACCTGGATGATCAAAGAACAAAGCTTGATGAAGATTTCTTTCAGATCGCAGAAAGCATCAAACAAATGCTGAATTCAATCCGCACATTCGATAAATTGAAAAAGGATAAAATAATCGAACATTACAATCGGATCAACACTCTTTTGAAGCTTTCCGAAGATGGTTTTATTATTTTGGACAAGAAGGGAAATATCGTCTATATCAATGACAGTATTTTGGATATTTTTCCTATCCTGAAAGATAAAAAAAATCTGATCGAAGAAAATTTCCCACCAGAAATTGGTAATAATATCAAAAAATATGCTTTGAATATTTTAAAAAGTAAAACTAAGCAAGAAGAGCAACAATTTTATCTGCCTACTTTGAAAAAACATATTGTGATGAACAGCAATGTGATCCGCGATAGTGATGGAAATGCGACAGGTGCGATCATTGCGCTCACCAATCTGAAGAAGAAAAAACAGCAATAAACTAATGCAACTCACATATCATCATCAAGATCATCAGCGCATCGATAAATATCTTTCCCGATTGGATATTCCTCAACTCTTTTCCAGAACGTATATCGATGAATTGATCGAAAAAGGAATGGTTAAGGTCGAAGGGAAAAAGATCAAAAAAAGTTATAAACTGTCAAAAGGAGAAACAATTGAAATCCAATTCCCACCACCCAAAAAAAATGAAATTACTCCAGAAAATATTCCAATCGAAATTTTGTGGGAAGATGAATTTCTTGCTCTCGTGAATAAACCAGCCGGAATGACTGTTCATCCTGCTCCTGGAAACGAAACAGGAACTTTGGTGAATGCGCTACTCTATAAATTCGAGGGAAAACTGGCAAAAGGAATAAATGATTCTAGACCGGGAATAGTTCATAGATTGGATAAAGATACAAGCGGAGTGATGATCATTGCCAAAGATCGAAAAGTGAGCAGTTATTTGACAAAGATGTTCCAAAAGAGAGAAATAACAAAAACCTACCGAGCGATCGTTGTGGGAGAACCAAAAGAATCGGAAGCCACGATCAGAACAAAGATCGCTCGCAGTAAAACAGATCGCAAAAAAATGGCAGTTCTGGAAAATGGGAAACAGGCGGTGACGCATTATAAGATCATCGAGTTTTATGATCTCTTCTCTTATCTGGAAATAAATTTGGAAACAGGCAGAACGCATCAGATCCGTGTGCATTTTTCACATCTAAATTGTCCCATTTTGGGTGATATGACCTATTCCAGTTTAAAAAGAACACTCAGCATGCTGCCGGTTCATTATCATAAAAAAGTGAAATATCTGCTGGCAAATCATTTGCAGCGACAGGCCTTGCACTCCCACAAAATAAAGCTTATTCATCCGATCACCCAAAAAAAAATGGAAATAACAGCTCCAATTCCTGAAGATATGCAATATACACTGAACTGGCTAAAGAAGTATTTTTTTGATGAATAAAATGGCTGATAGACAAATTTTTCCACAAAGTTATTTAAAAAGATCGTGTTTTTGATTATTTAAAAAAATTCATTAAAAGATTGTTTAATTCAATAGAAATATTAGTTATGGAGATAAAAGGAGAATATGATTAGAAATGTACTATTATCTGTGATCGTTTTATGGCTTCTTATCGCTTGCACAAAAGAATCTAAAATAATTCTTCATAATGATTCTTCTCAGATGGTCACGATTCGTGTGGATGGCGAGATCTTCACAATGCTCCAAACTGCTGAACCGATCGAAATTCCCTATTATTTAAATTCCTATCTGCTTTTTGGTGAAACTGCTAAAATTCCAGTGAGTTACGAAGAAAGATTATATATCACACCGCAGGAATTCAAGGTTTGCCTGAAACCAGGTCAGGAAAAAAACTTATATGTGGTTCGAGATCGGGCAGCTCTGGAGATCGTCAATCTATCGCCGATGATAATCGATCAAGTATTAATGCGACGGGATTCATTATCTGATTGGTCAGAAGATCTGTTCGACGGTTTCATTGAAGTCGAAGATATTGAAAGATTCGCAGTTGCACCGCATTATACAGAGATCCAGATCATCGATATTTTTGAATTGGAATATCCTGTTGATTCTATTTCCTTTGAAATTGGTGAGCTTACGCAATATTACTTTTTTGGAGTTTTGCAGTGAGTAGAAGAAAATTTACCGCTAAGAGGAAAGAAGCTTGAAAAAGATCGTGATCATGATCAGTGGGCGTGGCAGCAACTTAGTAGCAATTGCCGAAAACGTTAATAATGGGATTTTACAAGGAGAATGTATTATCCAGGCTGTTTTTTCCAATAAACGAAATGCTGCTGGTTTGCAAAAAGCTGAACAATTTGGCATACCTACACATGTAATTTCTAAAACAGGAAATTACAATTTCCACCTTTTAGATTGGCTGAGATCAAAAAATCCTGATTTAATTATTTTAGCCGGTTATATGAAAATTTTACCAGCAGAGATCGTGCGTGCTTTTCCTCAAAAGATCATTAATATTCATCCTGCTGACACAAAAGAACATCAAGGTCTAAATGGTTATAAATGGGCTTGGGAAAAAAAGTTAGCTGAAACGAAAATTACTGTTCATTTTGTCGATGAAGGCCTGGATTCAGGAAAGATAATCGGTCAAAGAGTTGTTGATCTGCGCGGAGCTGAGTCTTTGGCAGAAATAGAAAAGCGAGGATTACAGGTCGAACACGAATTTTACAGTGAGTGTATAAAAATGATTTTGGAAAGAATTGATTGAAATGATGAAAAAGACAGGCGAAAAAATTGAGCAACTTTTTCTGAAACAAAGCGATAAAACTCACATCCAATTATTGCGCTATACTTTCGTTGGTGCTTTTGCTTTCAGCATTGATTATGGTTTGCTCTACATTTTCACTGAATTTGCAAATTTTCATTATCTTCTATCAGCTGCGTTCAGCTTTTCGTGTGGATTGATCGTGAATTATTTTTTGAGCATTCTCTGGATCTTCACAACTCACAAATTCATTAACAAAAGATTGGAATTTCTTTTTTTTGCTATGATTGGAATAATTGGCTTGGGAATGAATGAAATATTTATCTGGTTTTTCACCGAAAAAATATCTTTCCATTATATGATCTCAAAATTATTTTCTACTTTTTTTGTTTATCTCTGGAATTTCTTCGCTCGCAAATATCTCTTATTCGGGAGCTTCACTAAATGATCGAAAAAAAAGCAATTATCATCGGGGCTGGACCAGCCGGTTTGACAGCTGCTTATGAATTATTGAAAAAAACAGATATCAAACCGATCATATTGGAAAGATCAAAGGATATCGGCGGCATTTCCAAAACTGTCAATTATAAAGGGAATCGCATTGATTTAGGTGGACACCGTTTTTTTTCCAAATCTGAACGTGTGATGGATTGGTGGAAAAATATTTTTCCTATTCAAGGTAAAGCAGCAAAAGATGATCTGCTCCTCGAGCGTAAAAAAAAATTTTCCAAAGAAAAAAATGCACCGGATCCCGAAGAAGAAGATGAAGTTTTACTCATCAGAAATAGACTTTCGCGCATTTTTTATCTGCGTAGTTTTTTTGATTATCCTATCACGTTAAATTTGAAAACGCTGAAAAATTTGGGTTTATGGCGCTTATTTCGGATCGGTTTTTATTATTTGAGAGTGAAGTTTTTTCCGATCAAACCAGAAAAAAACCTGGAAGATTTTTTCATAAATCGCTTCGGAAAAGAACTTTATGAAACTTTTTTCAAAGATTACACAGAAAAGGTTTGGGGTGTTTCCTGCCAAAATATCCCGCCTGAATGGGGAGCACAGCGCATCAAAGGTCTTTCAATTTCCAAAGCAATATTACATTTCTGCAAAAGTATTTTTGCTTCAGATAAAAATATCACTCAAAGAAAAACAGAAACCAGTTTAATCGAATATTTTTTATATCCAAAATTTGGTCCTGGACAATTATGGGAAAAAGTTGCTTCCAGAATTATTGAAAGGGGGGGAGAACTGCATTTCCAGAAAGAGGTAATTGGTTTGGAAGCAAAAAATTTCCAGATCAGAAAAGTAATTTTCAAAGATGAAAAAGGAGAGTTTCGAGCAGAAAAAGTAGATTACGTTTTTT
>JAGYMQ010000038.1 GCA_018400535.1 Candidatus Cloacimonadota bacterium | reverse complement strand
GTTGTTTTTGTCTGATATCGATATCGCTTGCGTCAGACCATTTCGCTGGATCGCCTTGTGCCATAAACAGTGTGTATCCATTTCGCATTAGCCAGATGATGGCGTTGCTCATCTCTGCAAGAGTTGTTGGGAATCGGAATTGTTTTAGTATTGGCTCGTCTGCTATTTTCATATTTGTGGCTGGGAATGAATATCCGAGTGTTTTGGAAAACATTGCTTTGTTTTTGTGTTCGATCACATTGCCTGACACCATATCACCGTAGTTTATGATAATATTGTTATTCTCGCTGTCCTCATCTTTTTTGTATCCTATGACGCCTTGTTTCTGCGGGATCATATGGTTAGCCATATTGATCAGTGCGTTAACATCGTCTTTGCCAAAACTCTCTTCTAATATTCCTGCTTGTGACATCCAGCGAAAAAACTCATAACTAAATCCAAAATAAATATCTCCGGAATCAGACATATCTTCTATCCAATCAGAAATATCATCTGTAGAGTTAACATTAACATCAGCAAAATCTACGCTCATATAATCGCCAGTAGACGACGAATATGCAAACACATATATTGAGTCATTGGATAGGTTAACTGACAACAGCATAAATATGTTATCCCTTAGTGTTAGATTGTTTGGTTGTTTTGAATACAGGATGGGAAGATCTCCCGCTTGCATATTTATCCTTGAACTACGCCCAAATTGCCAATGGCTTAATTTCCATGTTTGACCGTCGTTGGATATTTTAAAAATAGGTACATCTCCATGATGCATATCTGTATAGACAAAGAATTTCACCTCATTTATATCGGCGGCGACTAAACCGGCTCCAACATCATGGTCGAAGAGATGTGATCCTTCAACCTCCAGCACTATTATATTATTATTATCTCCCATATTTTCTACTGTTATTAGGTCACGGTGAAGCCACAACCAATACCAATGATTATTTCCCCCGTAGGATACCCTGAATTTAAAGAGAACCAGGTTGCCTGGTTCTAACAGCCACGAGGTTGGGTCGTAATCTTCCAGATAAATATATATCCAACCGCTATTATGATACGTATTATCAGGACCATAGGTGACGGTCGGATGTATTTCTTCGTCGAAATATTCAGCCATGTAAGTTCTTAATAGCTTATTATTCTCGTCGCCGTACCCCTCATTGGTCTCTCTAAAATTACATATTTCAATGTTAAATGTGTAATTATCTGCGTAACTGGTATTAGAAAACTCTTCTATTTCTATATCTTCGATTCGAGCCACTATGCTAAATTCCGGATATTCATAAATATATGCTGCAGGGTGGGTTATTGAAAAGTATTGATAAGAGCTTGTAATCGTTTCTTCATCCCCCCCTAATTCGGTAATCGTAATGCGCCCATAATATTGTCTATTCGCATACATCCACACTGCTGGGTCAAAAAGATAACCGTAATTACAACCTTGGTCATGAGGACGAAGGCCTTCCTCTTCTTTAATATGAATTACAAGATAATCTATATCGCCATTTTGATAATTCCAATAATCATCGTTAGTTATGAGTCCTCTAATTGCCTCTTCTACTATTGGAATGTTGCCCCTTGCATACATAGTAAACTTATCAGGTAAACTTGTCAATTTCTCATCATCGCCATCAAAAATCTTGATGCCGGGATTCGGATTTTTTTGTTTATAGCAATCAAGGAAATGGAAAGATTCGGCATCATTTTTTGGGGGCAGCAATCCCATCATCGTTCCTATATATATACCGCTTGCGATGCTTATGGAATAGTCTTGATCAAACGTTATGGAACTATTTGCCCGATTCTTTGTTTC
Organism: Candidatus Cloacimonadota bacterium; assembly: GCA_018400535.1. GTDB lineage: Bacteria > Cloacimonadota > Cloacimonadia > Cloacimonadales > TCS61 > TCS61. The sequence goes on along the minus strand of JAGYMQ010000038.1, from coordinate 9,209 downwards.
TTTAGCTTTGTAATATGTTCCTGTTATGTTATTACCGTATCCGTTTACCAGAGGCCATTCGCCGCGATCATTTGCCTCAAATTGGAATATTGCATTTCTCCTCAGTGGTGGGATACGGAATACCCTTTGTCTCCAAGCCAATACGTAATCGCCATTTGGATTTGTTTCGTTGTATGGAATCCACTCTCCGTAAAGTCTACTGTTGCCGCCACTCCAACTGCTCACTACTCCACTGCTGCTGTCCGCATAGCATAAGAAGATGGTTCTTTGCTGACCAGCCGTCAAAAATGGAATGTCGGTATAAACGATTAGCTTCATATCCTCATCTGCCCTTTTGTATACTTTGACACTGCTGATTATTGCGTTACAGTTTGCATCGGATACTATTTTTATATTCCCACTATTATCTCTTTGCCATACCTGTCTCATCCCGTCTGTGTGCTGATATTCTGCTTGTTCGTAACCATTCTCTACAGATATTCCATCAAGCATAGAACCTGTAATTTGAATATATATGTCTACATTCCAGTCAGAATTATTCGCTTCGATATATCCCGCTCCGTTGGCTTTTGCCAATCCATCCTCTATTGTCCAGCTATCAGAGGTCCAATCTTCTGTTTCTATCGAGGGGAAATCTTCCTCATCATATGGTTTATCCTCTGTATCAAAGGACTGGCTATCGTCGTATACTACTGGGAGGGGAGATATAAGGTCGGAGTCTAATATCCGAATCTTATCTTCCACTATTAGTTGACTCCCATTATATCTTATGGGAGATGGGATATATTTTTGCAAATCTTGTAGGTCAAATGCTATTCTCACGGGGCAGTATGGATAGGTTTCATTGTTGGGGTTTGTTGTATTGATAGGGATTACTATATCAAAGTTCCCTGTTTGCGTGGCTTTTGTTTTTATGTGTGTTAGTATTATCGATCCGCCAGCCACTTCTCCGTCTCTTGCGACGGGTGGAGGTTCGTTGCCGAAAGACATTTTGGCGGACGCTTCTCCGACAGATACCGTATCGACCGTTGTTTGTTCGTCGCTGATATCTGTTATTAATATTTGTTTAACAAACTGTGGCTCGGTGAATACTTTTGAATCTTGATATTCTGCCCGCTGTCTGTAAATGTTGAAATATTTTGCCTGTTGTTTGGCTATTTTTGATAAACTATCTGGAACTTTCAGGTTTGTCAGTTCTACGCTTTCTACCCATTCTGATTCTACCCCCTCTTCATCTATGTTTATGTATGCTAAATCCACAATGTCGGAAGCTGGCGATGGGTTGGACTCGTCTCCGTATTCATTTTCAATTGTGTAATACCAGCGGAATATTCCTGGCTTGTCTGCGTAATTGTCAGGGTCTTGTGCCCATTTGTTACTGCTTTGTTCTATTAATATTTTCCGCAGAGGTGATCCCGTTATGTTAGAAAGCAGGTCTGCGATCAGTTGTTTGTCGGTGTCAACCATAACATATACGATGGGGTTGTCTCCATCGCAATCGAATATCATCATCATATCCTGAATGTATTTGAATATTAATTTGGAATTTTGATTGTAGTTGGCTCCGCCTACACTGATTAACTTAGATTTTGTTCTCGTATTTTCTGTTTTGTAATATAATACAACCTTGTATGCTCCCCCTTGTATGCCAAAAACAGGCAAGATGAAATCGCCAGCCATATCGGTTGGCTTCCTCGTGGGGTAGAATGGCAGTGGTGGTATTTTAATTATATCATCAAAATCGCTGTTTATCTCCGAGACGAGGATCGTTTGATCATAATCTTTTTGTTCAACACGTTTTTGCAGTACACCTTTGGACTTGTATTCATAGTTTACAATCTCATCCATAACGTTTTCCGTTAGTGTGCTGTCTTTGTCGTTCATTCCCTCAAAAGGGAAGTATGTGTTTTTCATTAAAACGTGTCTCCAAATCTATATTTTGTGCTGTTTTTATTGATACTTTTTGTTTTCTCGATGGCTTGTCTATAATCTAATTCTATCTTTTCGTATAGATATCCGTATTTCTCTTTATATTTTGGCAGAATGCAGAGTTCCTTGACACAGTATAATACCATCGGATAATTGTAGATAGATGGGATATCGATCGAAAGTTCATCGTTAAATACTCCTTGATATTCTGAATAAAGTTTTCTAACGAGCAGAGTTATCTTGCTTTCATACTTGATTCGGTTCGGGAAATATATGATTCTGCCAACTATTGAGCAGGCGTCATTTCTTAATCTTTCATAATCCTGAACTTCGATCTCCTGGTGCTGCAATAATTGTTTGCTCTCATATTTTTCTCCATTTTCTTCCTCTATGTATATGTTTTTCACACCGCCGACATCGTCTGGAATGAACAATTTATTCGTTTCAATGTATAATTGATCTCCAGGCGAAACCACGTATCCTATCGGTTCGTGTGTTATGGTTGTCGGCGTTGTGCTGATAATTTTTGCCGATATGTTGGCATCTATAAAGTGCAATATGTCTCCAGCATAGAATATCCCTTCTGGCAAGCCGACTCCTGATATTGTCGTTAGTATAAGCTGTGAAGTTTTATATATCTGTGCGGCTGTATATTCTGTGGTTAGTGTTATTTCAATGTCTAACTCAAGCATATTATTTGCAGTCGCCACTATTCCGTAGACACCGTCGTTTGCTGAATCTTTTACTATTATGGAATCTCCATAATCCCCAATTGAGGCTGGTGTATTATAAAAATCGTATTCCGTTGGAAGCTGCGAAACAACATCTTCGGATACCGAACATACGTTTCCACTTCCAAAAAAATCGATAATATTGTATATCCCCTCGTTCGTCCCATCTCCTATTATTATCAGGTCGCCTTCGCTGAATCCTAAGCTTGCAAACGTGCTTGCTCTGTCCGCATATGATATTTCCACGTTATTATAATCACCATCATCAGGGAAATTCCCGAATATTGTTATTCTAAGATCCTCTATGACATTAATTAAATAGGTGCCATCATTGTTTCCTGCAGCACCTAGGCTCAATATATCGTATTGTAGAAGCCCAAAATTCAGAAAGGAATCATATAAGTGACATCCCATTCCATCAATATTATCCTCTCCCAAAATACTACTATAAGTAATGGTGATGTTCGCCCCCTCCACTTCATGTGTTTCGTATACGATCTCTCCTGTCTGTCCATCTAGGTTAACAAATACTATAGTATCCCCTGGTGAACAGGCTGTGAGAAATCTATCAATTGTTTCGGCATTTCTTCTTGAATCAAAAAAGACACTATCTTCCAATAATTCCATCCTCATAGCGTCATCTACCACTGGGCTTAATATAATAGATTGACCATCTATTTCAACGTTGGTCTCATCCCTTGGGATTGGAGGATTTATAACATCTGTGTAATAAATAAGATTGTACTGGGCAGCAGCAAATCCCAAATCTTTGATATGTTGGGAAGCTCCTGGTGCTATGTATTTATCTATAAATAATGTTGAACCGTCGTAGAACGGCGTTGGTGAATCATCTGCGGTCAATGTTATATGATCCTTGATGCTGAAATATTCTTCTATTAGATATGCCTTAATGGATAGATCGTTCAAGAATCCATTTATGCGATTTTTTAGCTGTAGCAGACTAACTTCTGGGATATAATCTTCTATTTTCTCGATCAAATTTTTTATATGCATAGATTACTCCAAATAATTTTCGGCTTTAAGAAAAAGAACAGCCAAATCTATCGCTTTGTAAATAAATGGAAGCGAAAACACCTCTTCCATATCATCGCTGTCCGTATAATCGGTTCTGTCGGGGTATTCAATATATTTGATATAGATATCTGTGTTTATAGACGATATTGCTCTGAGGTCTAGCCCTCCTATATTCATATAACACGTGTTGGGCGGAATACATTCGGTGTTTTCCGATAGCTCCATAATTTTGTCGAATGATGCTTCCTGTATGTGTGCTTTCCCATCTCCATAGTACATTATTACTTTGAATATATCGGGAATTAAGAACTTTAGGGAGACTCCCGTATTGGCATTGGCGGTAATTTCTTTGGTATGGTGTTGAATAAGCCCGTGTGCGTGTATTTCTGCGTCCATATTAGATGCAAAATTGTAGAAGTTGGGGTATTTGTTTTTTATTTCTGCAGATGGTTCAAGGATGTTGGCCACCGCTTCCCAGAATGCTGATTCTTCTCTGTCGTATTCACGGTATCTCGTGTGGTCGTAATCTTTTAGTTTATTCGCTATTTCGTCTATGATATCCGATAGTGTCATCTTACCCTCTTTTGTAATTTATGTATTCTATCAATTGCTCTACTCTTGCCTTAAATGGATTTATCCCTGTTTCTCTTTGGAATCCGAGCTTGATCGCATCTGCCACCAGGTAACTTTTCCCTCTTGGTGTCCCGCCTTTGTATTCTGTTGTCCTTTCTTTTGTTTCTATTATCGACCAGTATCCCCTTTTCCCGCTGTGCTTTTCTAATTCGTAAATTAATTTTGAGTTGGTTGTTTCGAAGAATCCTCTGTTGTCAAATTTGATGACGTTATTGCCAAATCTATGTGTGTGATTGGGGTATATGGATTTAGCTTTTACTACTATCCCCATTTTCCACCTCTGCTATTTCCCTTTTCAGCCGGGCTATGCCTTTTATGTGCCAGTTTGAGATGCCAAGATATTTGGCTTTTTCTCGCAGCTTAATGTTTTCCGTTTCTTGCTTTTCCGGGACATATTCGAGATTCCATTTGTCTTTGTTATTCGGGTTTTCCAATACAGCAATTTCTTTCTTATTTGTCGTTATAAATCTGCGCTTGCTGAATTGTATTTTAATATTTTTCTCTATGTGAAGATGGTTGGGTGAAAAGCTTTTTACTGTTGCTATTACTTTCATTATAAATCCTTTTAATTAAATTGGAGCGGGCAAGCTCGGGAGAGGGTTTACCTGCCCGCTCTTTGTTGGGGGTTGGATGGATGATTATTGAGGCGCCATTGAACTCCACGTCCACATCGCCGTTTTATCTGCGTTGGCGAGCTGCAATCCCTGTGTTGCATAATGCTGGTCGAGGAAGAAGTGTGACCTTTTGGGTTGCACATCATATCTTGTTTGAACATTCATGTTGCGGATGTGACGTCTTGCTATTGTATTCGGGTCAAGGGTTATCATAATCGAATCAGAGTAAAGTTCTCCAAGTGCTCTGTTGGGATAAAGTTCAAGAGTTGCAAGCGGTGTTATCAGCTCGAAGTATCTCATTCCAGCCTTGCGTTTATCTCCTTGTCCTGACAGATTCAGGGTGAAGGGTGTCCCCGCATCAGACAACATTTGTTGAACTTCGTGCAATCCTTTATAGTTGATCAGAGTTGGAATGACCGACAATTTATTCTTATCTTTCACCTTTTCTCTGACGAAAGTCATAAGGTTGTCCCAAGAACCATCAGATGAACAAGTTTTGATACCGTAGTTGAGCAATCCCTTGCCCATTGATATGTTTTCACCTGAATTTATAGATAATTTACCTTTCAGTGCGTTGAACTCCAATTCTTGCATCAGTTCCTTGAGTTTGACGAGGTTTTGATGTGCTCGCTTTGTGATATTGCTGATGATCCAGTTTTGGTTAGCTTCGTGTTCTGATATGTGTGAGAATTTTTCGAAAGTACCTATGTAGTTAAATTCATTCGATGTTTGTTTGTGTGCTGCAATTTTTTGGAGCAAAGCGTCCGATTCGTGCGAACCATCTTTTTTCATCGTGTAGAGTCTGATCAATACATCTTCTGCAGCTGGAGCCGCTGCACTGGATACGGAATCTACACCGACCTCATTCATGGAAACGCTATTACCAGTGGGTGTGTCAGTTACAATGTAGTATTCATCTTCGGTTAGGTTATACAACACGTCGTCTTTGATCAGGGATTTGTAGAAGTTATCATCATCGAATACGACGTTTCCCTCACTACTAGAAGCGACCTCATCTCTAGGTTGTTCTTGGTCGAATTCTCCCCATTCAAATTTGTAGCTGTCCGACGGGATTGATCCCCCACAGAACTTTTCGATGAACGGGATAAACTGCATATCTGATTCGAGGAACATATCGTATAGGATTTTGTCCCAATCTTGAACCTCTAAGTTTGTGTTGAACGCATTATCACCGAATCGGTGCACTTGTCCTTGTGTAAATTGATTATAATCCATTATATTCTCCTGTTAGACTTTCCTGATATTCTTCAGGAGGAAGTCTTGGTTGTGGCTATATATCCTCGATTTGGTGTCGAGATTATGTTCGCCTTCTGGGACGAAGGGAATATCATCGATTTTGTTTTGAGAGTTTGCGAATTTTGTGGATGTGTCGACACTTTTTTTGTGTTTACCTTTCCACGTATTATATAGCTTTTCCGATAATCTATCTACCCCGAGATTCTTTACGAAGTCTGTGAAATCTTTGATCTCGTGTGGTTCGTTCTCTTCTGTGATTTTCTGGATTAGATCTTCTGTGACTTTTTTTTGTGAGGTCGAGTTGTATATTTGTTTTTGGAACTTCTGTGATATTTTGTCGAACGCCTTGTTGTATTCGTCTGGGTCTGCCGTGACGAGTTCATCTGGGGATTCGAGTCCGAGTTCTTTTGTTAGTTCGTCCTTGATGTTTATTTTCGGTTGATCTTCCGTTTTCCCAAGATTCAACAATGTTTCTGTCGCTTCTTTTAGGTCTTTCGTTTGCTGTTTGATTGTCTCTGCGATTTTTTTTCGTTCGAGGTTTTCTTTGTTTTTCAGTGCTGTGATAGATATGGATTTTTTAGCTTTTTCTTGCCATTCTTTGTCGTCTTTTCTCTCTTTTGGGTATTCTATTTTCGTGATTTTCTCTTCGCCATCTTCTGGTTTTTCGTAGAAAACTTTTACTTCTTCGTTCTCTACTTTCATTGTCTGCGACTGTTCGGTGGGTTCATTGCCCCCATTGTTTAAATCTCTTTCTTCATCATTCATATTGACTCCTTTGGGTTCTCGATATCATCGGATTGCCCTTATACTTGTTTCATCATATTTTGAGCTTTTTGCTCGTTTTGTCTTATTCTATCTGGTGAATTCATTTGTCCGTTTGGTTGCTGCTGGTTCTGTTGCTGTGGCTGTTGTGCTTGTTGCATTAGTTGTTGCGCCAGCTGTGGGTTCTGCTCGAGTAGTAGTTGTATTTGCATTAGCTGTGCGTATACTTGTGAATTTTGGTATATTTTTTCTGCATCGTCAACGTCAAGCATATGCATATAATCCAGCGGGTGCATTAGTCCTTTTGAATACAGCATTTCTGCAAGTTGTTTGTTGCTTTCTTTTTTAAGTTCTGGTGATGGCTCGATTACAGGGATAACATTGTATTCAGACGATATGTAGGTGGTGTCTGGCGAAACGTTTGTCTCAACGATTGTTTTGTCACCTTCTGGTGTGTATGTCATTATATTGTGTGGGAACGACCTATAAGTCGAAATTAGTCCAAGATATCTCTCTCCTATGTCGCTCATATAGTTGTATACTTTCATCTCGTCAGTTTTGTGATAGGTGGTTGCTGTAGATTGCAGCTGCGCCGTTTGTATACCTGACTGTCCTGAATACTGTTGAACTCCTCGAAGTGAATCGACAGCGCCTTCCTGATTTTTGATTGATTCTGTTGCTAATTGATCTAATGTTATGTATGTATGTTTGTCATAGTTTATGGAGACGTAATCGAATGGATTTTGTCTTGGGTTGTTTTGTCGCCACTCTGGGTCTACTACAGCAGCAATATCATTTCGCCACCATCCGCTCAGCCACTCTGTTTCGTTCTCCAACGATCCTTTTTCATAGACTGGCTGTGGTTTGTTGTATTTCATTACCATCATTGCCAGGCTACTCATCAGAAGGGTTTTGATCTCTAGCATATCAGCGCTGAACCAAGCTGATCCAAACGGATATTGGCTTCCATTCCGTTTGATATTACCGATGAACGTAAAGCCTGAATTTTCGCCTATGTATTTCAGATAAGTAGTTTCTTCCTGCTTTGTATTATCTGCCTTCTGTGGTAACAATATGCCATCGGAAGTTATATTTATTTCGAACCAGCATTCATCTTCGTCTACGAACTGTTCTTTGGACAGTTTCAGATTATCGAGCAGGAATTCTTCGCTTATAACATATTGAGCAAAGCGTTCTGGATCGTCGTGGTCTGCCGTGTTTGTTCTTTCTTTGTATAATGAATAAATGACGTAAAAGTTATCATCCGCTGGTTCTTCCTGATTGAATTGTTTTATCAGGTGTTTTTTATACTCTTCTATTTCTATTGTTGTGTATAGGTAGCTCTCATTGTTGATCGTGTCACGTAATTCACGCTTATACAGTGGGATTTCTTTTCTAATAATACAAGTCCATATTTCTGTGTGATCTTCGTTGTGTATGCTTCTTGTCATCCCTGTTTGCTGTGTTTCACTTAGTTTATCTGCTACGCCTGGATATTTGGCTTTTAGTTCGTCGGTGGGGGCAGATGATTTGTAAAATATGGCATAAACATCACGACATAGTCCATCTCTCGATAAATAATATACGTTTCTGGAATCTATGTGTTCGTGTACCACCGTCCCTGATAGCCAGTATCGGTCTCTTTTCCTGCTGTTAAACCACGTTCTCGATACTCCGTATCCGGTGTAAAAGAAATCATAAAGCACTTCGATATCTTCCAGCAGTGCGTTATTGTGTCTGTGTGCTTGTCTGACCTCATCTTCCAGAACGTTGGCTATTATGCTGTCTTCGTATACTCCAGTTTGAACAGATTTCGCTTTCACTACATTAAAATCTACGTTCCCACCGAGCAGATACGAGACCTTCAGTTGGATTGCTTTGAATATCCAATTATCCTTGAAATATTTATCTTTCCATTTTTCGAAGTTTTTTCTATTTAGCGATAAAGGTAATTCATTGTTGCGTATTCTCCATCCTTTGTCTGCCTGATCATCCCATTCTTCCTGTCTCTTCTTTATGGCTTGGTGTTTAAGCTCCGTCGCTAAAGACACAAGTCTCTTGCGATGATCGCCTTCACCACCGATCATTTCCATAAATTTCTTTTGAACTATGTCTCCATATAAATTACCTATCATAATAGGTATTTTTTATGTTCAGTAAGAGTTATCGTCAAGAGTGCTGTTGAAATTTATTGCTGATTTTTCTGTTTAAAATCAAACAGGCAGCATCTCTACTATGCTCGGAAGTC
>JAGYMQ010000037.1 GCA_018400535.1 Candidatus Cloacimonadota bacterium | reverse complement strand
ACGTCCCGACCAAAAATAAACGCCGTTCACGGCGTTTGGGAATGGTAACGACGTGAACGCCGTAAAATAATTTAATTTTCGAATTTTGTTCCTACGCCTGAAGGCGCAGGCTATTAATGCGCAGGCTATTAGGCAATTTATAGCGTGGTAAATGTTTGTTAAATAATTAAATAGTCTATCCCTTCAGGGATAGGGGAGAAATCTTGGTTTGTTCAATTTGTTCTTTAACAGTCAGATCACCCGATTGCTAACAAATCTTATTTTTTCTTGACAGCATCAGCTATTTTTCAAAATAGGTGCTCGTAAAATAAATCAAAATAAAAGGAGAAATTGTATGATTCAGCTACAGAATTTAACTAAAGATTATGGAACATTACGAGCGGTCGATCATATCAATTTTGAGATCAATGAAGGTGAGATCCTGGGATTTCTTGGTCCGAATGGCGCAGGAAAGACCACGACACTTCGCATGATAACATGCTTTCTCAAACCCAGTTCGGGAAATATCTCAGTTGAAAACCTGGATATTGAAAAGGATTCGATCGAGATCAGAAAATTGATCGGCTATCTCCCCGAACACAATCCGCTCTACACCGATATGACCGTTTATGACTATCTGGAATTTATTGCAAAAGTTAGAAAAGTGGTAAACTTTAAAGCCCGTTTAAAAGAAGTGATTTCTCTCTGCGGTTTACACGGCATCATCCAAAAACCAATTAAAAGTCTTTCCAAAGGTTACAAGCAACGAGTTGGTATTGCTCAGGCGATATTCCACGATCCGAAGATATTGATCCTCGATGAACCGACAAGCGGCTTGGATCCAAACCAAATCGTTGAGATCAGAGAATTGATAAAGAAACTGGGAAAGGAAAAGACGCTCATTATATCCAGTCATATTTTGCAGGAAGTGCAAGCAGTTTGTGATCGAATAGTCATCATCAACAAAGGATCTATCGTGGCAGATGGTTCACCGGAAGAATTGCAATCCAGTATGGAAAATAAAACACAGCTGAAATTGGAATTGATCGCACCGGCTGAAGAAATTCCAGAACTCAACGAAAACATTGAAGGCATCACTGTTCTTTCCAATGATCAGATTTCAGAAGATGTTTCAAAAGTTGCGATCGAATTTGATTCTGGCGAAGATAAACGCCTGGAAATTTACGAATTCATCAAGACTAAAGATTGGAAAATATTGGAGATGTATCGTGAACATGTTAGTTTGGAAGCTGTTTTCCGCAATCTGACGATCGAAGATGGAGGTGCAAAATGAATTATAGATCGATAATCGCAAAAAGTGAATTGAAAAGTTATTTCGCTTCTCCAGCTGCCTATATTTTATTAGTTGCTTTTTTACTGATCAGCGGTTGGTTCTTTTCCAGTCCGCTATTCATCAATAATGTAGCAGAAATGAGATCTCTATTTGGGATAGTTCCCATCATCTATCTTTTTTTCATACCAGCGATCACAATGGGTTTGATCGCGAAGGAAAATAGCAACGGCACGATGGAATTGCTTTTAACCTATCCGATCAAAGATTCTGATATCGTTTGGGGAAAATTCTGGGCCTCTTTTGGATTGATCGCGATTGGTCTGGTTTTCACATTAATTCATTTGCTCACGATCATGATCTTGGGACAGAATATCGATTATGGAGCTATTTTCTGCGGATATCTTGGATTATTGTTGTTGGGAGCAGCTTACAGTGCGATCGGTATTTTCGCTTCCAGTCTGACGAATAACCAGATCGTTGCTTTCATCATCAGCTTCTTCATCGTTTTTATCCTGTATATTATCCAATTTTCTCTGCATTTTATTCCCAGTTTTCTGGTTGGATTTTTCCAATATCTCAGCGTTGGTTATCATCTTTCCAATATCTCGCGCGGCGTGGTCGATACGAGAAACCTGGTCTATTTTTTGAGTTTGACTTTTCTTTTCCTGAAATTGGCTGTTCACATTTTGGAAGCCAGAAAATGGAAATAGGAGGAAATATATGAAATTGCAAAAATCGATTTCAGTAAATATCACCATATTTGTGGCAATATTAATTTTGGTCAATCTCCTTTCGCTATCGATATTTAAGAGATTCGATTTTTCTAAAGGAAAGATTTATTCTCTATCAAAAGCAAGTAAGGAAGCAGTAAAAAAACTGGATGACCGACTAGTCATAAAAGCTTATTTTTCCAAGAATTTGCCAGGAGAATATGCTGATGCACGTCGCTTCACTCAAGATATTTTATCGGAATATCAAGCCTATTCGCACGGGAAATTGCGCTTTGAATTCATCGACCCATCTGATGAAGAAAAATTGAAGAAAGAAGCGCAACAACATCAAATTTTTCCAGCTTCGATGCGCGTTGTGGAAAATGATAAGTTCGTCGTGCGGGAAGTTTATATGGGATTGGTTTTCCTTTATCAAGATAAAAAGGAAAATATTCCCTTAGTTGAAAATACACGTGGTTTGGAATATGATATTACAAAGAAGATCAAGAAGATAGCTTCGATCGGCTTGAAAAAGATAGCTTTCTATGATACAGAAAAGACACCACCGCAGATGCGAGGTTATCAGCAGCAGAATCAAAGTGATTTTGCCACTTTGCAAGAACATATCGCAGAAAGCTATGAATTACAAAAAACTGATCTGACTGGCGAAATCGCAGCTGATGTCGAAGTGCTCATCTTGGCTGGGATCGAAGATTCGCTCTCCAAAGAACAGCTTTTTAATCTCGATCAATATTTGATGAAAAACGGGAATCTGGTCTTGCTGCAAAACCGAGTGACGACTGATATGCGCACACAACAAGCCAATTTGATCAATTCCAATCTTTTTCAACTACTCAATCATTATGGAATTCACATCAAAGATAATATCATCGCCGATGCAAATTGTGGTCAGGTCAATGTTCAGCAACAACGAGGCATTTTCCGAATGATGACACCTGTAAATTATCCTTTCTTTCCAGTTATTCATAATTTTAACAAAGAAAATCTGATCGTCAAAAATATTGATCAAATGCAATTGGTCTATGCTTCCGAGATCGATACGACAAATACTGGTGGTTTCTCTTTCGAGCCGCTACTAAGTTCTTCCAATAATTCTGGAGCAGTAACGAAACCGCAATTGGATATCGGAGTGCAAAAGTATATGGATACAGATCTGAAAACGATGTTTATCGATCCACCAAAAATCCTGGGCGGGATCTTCAGCGGTTCGATTTCCAGCTATTTTGCCAACAACCCAGAGTATAACGATGCAATACCTTCCAGCAAAGCTACTCAGATCATCTTGGTCACAGATTCTGATTTTGTGAAAGAAGGAATTGGAGCGAATGTGGAAAATAATCTGAATTTCGTGCTAAATTCCGTTGATTATCTGGCAGCTGAAGAAACATTGATCGAAATCCGATCCCGTCAGACTGAATACAAGCCTTTGAAAGAGATCAGTTCTGGAATGAAAAAAGTCGTGAGATGGTTGAATATTCTCTTCCCGTCAATTTTATTGATCATCATCGGACTGATTCGCTACCAAAAAGAAATGAATAAAAGAAAGATCATAGGAGAGCTTTATGAGTAAACAAAACAAAATCTATCTTGTTGTATTGCTTGTGCTTGTGATCATCTTTGCGATCACGAAAATGAACGATAATGTGGAAAAACGTGTCAATTTTTTTGACGTGGATTCTATTGCTATCGCAAGTCTGGAAATTGCTGATGTCAAGGACACGATCCGCATCGCAAAACAAAATGGCAGCTGGCAGATCATCGATCCTATCCAATATCCTGCCGATGAAACCAAGATAAATAATTTCTTCGATCGCGTTATCAAGGTGAAAACTTCCAGCCTTCCCATCGCAGAAGAAGAAAGCTCATTCGAAAAATATGAGCTGACTGACAGTTTGGCAACGGAATTGACTTTGTTCGATGAAAATGATCAAATATTGGATAGATCGCTCATCGGGGAAAGTCAGGATTATAACAACACGCCTGCTCGAAAAAAAGGAAAGAATAAAATTTTCCGCCTGGAAAGCAATATTTCCTATCTAATGAAAGCTCAGCTTTCTAACTGGCGTAAAAAGATCGTAGCAGAATTTGAAGAAGCTGATATTGCAAAAATAAACATCGATTCTAAACAAAATGATTATTCTATTTCTTTTGCTGATACGACCTGGCAATACAAAAGCGGGAAAGTGCAATTTAAGATCGACAATGAGAATGAAAATCTGCGTCGTATCTTCAGTGGTTTGAAACGAATTCATTCGACGAAATTTATCGATAATGAATTTGAAAAGTATGAAGAAGAACTAAAATCTCCACAAGCAACGATCAGTGTCGAGAAATTTGATGGATCGACAATGACATTTAAAATGATCCCTCATGAAGAAGAAAAGAAATTCATTTTGCAGAAAAATGATGAAACAAAAACACTTTTCATCGTCTATCAAAGCTGGCTGGATCGCTATCTGAAAGAAGCTGAGGATTTCCAAAAAAAATAAAAATTATTAACCGGCCTGTGATCGCAGGTCGGTTTTTTTTATCTGAAAAAACTCTGAAACGATCTTCAACAGAAATTTTTAGATTTTTGGCAAAGAAGTGTGGGTAATCACCAATTTAATTTTTTTACAACAGATATTTATTCATTGAATGAGTTTTGCATAATAAGAAAATTGGATGACATTCTGACGAATATTTCATCTTTACTTACGAAGAATCTCGTGATTATCTTTTTTATGCTTCTCGTATCTTCTTCACAAACAAAGAAGTAAAGCTAAAAGAAGTCTGTTAGATTCTTTCAGACAAATCGTGTCAGTTCCATCAAGCCTTCGTTTCCTTTGGTCAAGGCAAACAGAATGACAAAAAATGTAATTATGCAGAAGTTTTTATTTATTGATCTTTAGCATTTAGAGTAGCTGATTGCAAATGAAAATGCATTCTCATTTTTTACTTGACCTATTGATTTCGCTCAAGATTTTGCCACTCAAAATAATAGAGATCATAAGGGTTTTAGAATGAATTTAAAAAAAGTCATAAAAGCATTGAATGGTGAATTGCTCACCAAAGATGTCAATATTGATATTGATGTTACGTGCGCTTTCGGCTCTGATCTGATCAGCGATATTTTGCACTGTACCAAAGAGCCAACTTTGCTTTTAACAGGATTGACCAATCCGCAGGTGATCAGACTTGCAGACATGATCGATCTTTTTGGTATTGTCTTTGTGAGAGGAAAAAGACCGACAGACGAGATCATCAAAATGGCTGCAAAGCGCGATCTTCCTTTGATCCTAACCAAATTTACGCTCTATAAAACAAGTGGAATTTTATACAATTCTGGTTTGGCAAGCTGCAAGATATGATCATGAGCGAATTCTGGTATTATAGAGAATCCAAAGAACCTGAAGCAAAAAAATTTATGGAAAATAAACCTGAACCGGATTATGATCTCAGCTACAGCATAGGAGAACGTGATTTTGTGAACACAGGAAAAGCTTCTTCCGAAATTAAGCTGGCTCTGAAAAGACTCGGCGTTGATAACACGATCTTGCGGCGCGTGGCGATCGCTGTCTATGAAGCAGAGATCAATGTGACCGCTCATAGCCGTGGTGGCAATATTATTGCGAATATCTATGATAATTGTGTTCACGTCGTTTTCAAAGATAATGGACCAGGTATGAAAGATATCAATCAATCGATGGAACCTGGTTTTTCCACCGCCGATGAAATGATCCGAGAAATGGGTTTTGGAGCTGGTTTGGGTTTGCCAAATATCAAGAAAAATGCTGATGTTCTGCATATCGAATCGCAAGAAGGAGCAAATACTTTTTTGGAGCTCGTAATTTTTTATGAATAATCAAAAAGAATATTTTCATGCCATAAAGATCGTCAAAGAGAATTGCACAGGCTGCACGAAATGTGTGCGCGTCTGCATCACAGAAGCTTTGCGTGTGCGCAATGGAAAAGTGGAATTATTGAATGATCGCTGCATTGATTGCGGAAAATGTGTGCAGGTTTGTCCTTTCAATGCTATCCAGACTTCTGCTGATAAATTATCAACAATATCAAAATTCAAATATAAAATAGCGATCCTCTCTTCTTCCTTTGCAGGACAATTTTCACAAAAAATAAATTATCGAGCTGCTAAAAAAGCGATTTTACAAATTGGATTCGATGAAATCGCAGAAGAATCAATGGTCACCGAAGTTATCAGCAGTTTCATTCATGATTATGTGAAAAGACATCCCAAAATTCGTCCGATCATTTCCTCAAAATGCCCGGCTATTGTTCGCTTGATCCAGGTGCGTTTTCCTTCGCTGCTGCCAAATGTTATTCATTTGGAAGCTCCGATGAGCGCACTTGCCTATTATTTTCGAGAAAAAGTTCGAAAAGAAAAAAAAATAGCTCCTGAAAATATTGGCATTTTCCTTATTGTGCCTTGTGCTGCGCAAGTAACAGCCACACATCAGCCAGAAGGAACTTACAAAAATTTGGGAGACGGAGCAATCTCTGCTCAGGATATTTTTAGAGAAGTGATGGGAAAATTGCAAAAGAAAGAAGAAACTGAAAAAGAATGTGATGTTTTTCCCAAAGGTTTAACCTGGGCAATATCCCAATTGGAGGCGGAGCAGATCAATTCTGAACAGCGAGAAAGAGCCCGCACTATGGCTGTGAGCGGAATTCACAATGCAAACAAAGTTCTCATCAAGATCGAAAATCAGCAATTAGAAACTTTCGACTATATCGTGATGGATAATTGCACGAATGGATGTGTGGGTGGAATTTTTAATATCGAAGATCCTTTTGTAGCTTCCAGCCGCATCAAAGATATGATCCGAAAAGGCGCAACGAAAGAATTCCAAACAGAGTATTTCCAAAATTTATATCACGATGGAAAAATGGATGTTTTAGAATTGAAACCACGTCCGATAACGGCTCTCGATTCTTCGATCAAAAATGCGATTAACAAAATGAAACAGATCGATGAGATCATCAAAAAATTGCCCGGTCTCGATTGTTCTGCCTGCGGCTCTCCAACCTGTCGCGCTCTGGCAGAAGATATTGTTGCCGGCAAAGCCTCGATCGATGACTGTATCGTTTTGATGCGCAGAAATAGACAGGGAAAAAAATTATGAAATTAAAGAAGTTATTAGAAAATATTGAAGCAACTGTATTATCCCAAAAAGATAATATCGATTCTATCGAAATTAAAGGTGGCTATGTTTCTGATCTTCTGAGTGACGTGCTGGGAAATGCTAAAAAAGGCGATGTCTGGATGACGATCATGAAACATTTGAACGTGATCGCAGTGGCTTCCCACACTGAAGTTTCAGCCATTATCTTTGCAAAAAATATCGTTCCAGAAAAAACTATCATCGAGAAAGCAGAAGAAAATGGCATCTGCCTGATCTCTAGTTCTTTATCTACTTTTGAATTGGCAGGGATTCTATTCGCTCTACTCAATTCAAATTAATAGGCTGTGAAATTTGCGCTGGTTCAAAGCTGATCTTCATTTACATTCAGTTCTATCACCGTGTGCAAGCTTGGAAATGGACCCGCACGCGATGATGAAAAAAGCCAAAAAAACAGGCTTGGATATTATCGCTATCACCGATCATAACTCACTGGCAAATTCAAAAGTCTATGGTGATATTGCCCGTGAATATGGTCTGCATTACATTTTTGGCGTCGAAGTGCAAACGGCAGAACAGGTTCATGTCATTGTATTATTCGATGATTGGCAAAAAGCCGTGATTTTCAATTCCAAATTGTATCAAGCTCTGCTTCCGCTGGAAAATGATCCTGAAAGTTTTGGAGATCAAGTGGTGATCGATGCTGCGGGAAATATCAAAAGATTCATCAAAAAAGCTTTGCTAAATTCTGTCACCTGGTCTTTTGAAGCTTTATTGCAAAAAGCAAAAGATCAACAGGGTTTTGTCTTTCCAGCGCATGTGAACGCATTATCCTACAGCATTATAACTCAGCTCGGTTTTATTCCAGAAAATACGGATATCGAAGCTGTCGGGATTTCGGCAAATTGCGATGAAAAAAAATTGATCACAAAATATCCGTATCTGAAAAATTATGCTTTAATCAGAAATTCTGATGCACATTATTTGAAAAATATCGGTTCAGGATTTACTGAATTCTATTTAGAAGAACCCAGCTTGAAAGCAATTATAAAATCTTGCAGAAATAAAAAAAATATAAGAATATAAAAGAAAATGGAGGAATGATGGAAAATAATCAAGCTCTGCATGGAGCTTTGTTCAAAGATCTGGAAACTGTAATCACAGAAAAAAAAGATCAACGCGATCCACTGATCGAAGTGCTGCATTCTGCCCAAGAGATCTTTGGGTATTTACCAGCAGAAGTTCAGAAATTCGTTTCTGAGAAATTGGACATTCCCTTGGCTCAAGTTTATGGCGTTGTCACTTTTTATAATTTCTTCTCGATGAAACCACGTGGAAAACACGTTATCAACGTTTGCACGGGAACTGCCTGCTATGTGAAAGGTGCGCCCAGATTGATCCAAATGTTGAAAGAAGAATTGGGTATCGAAATGGGAGAAACGACAGAAGATAAGCTCTTCACCTTAACTTCTGTGCGCTGCGTGGGAGCATGTTCACTTGCTCCAGTCATCGTGATCGGAGATGAAACTTATGGTCGCATCGATTCCCGCAAAAAACTGAAAAAGATCATTGATTCATATCGGGAATAAAAAATGCAGGATATTTCTCTTCACATTTTAGATATTTTGGAAAATGCTATCAGCGCTGAGGCAAAAAAGATCGAACTTTCGATAAATGTGAATGAGAAAGAAAATATTCTGAGTATCAGAATAAAAGATGATGGAAAAGGAATCGATGAAGAACTTTTACAAGAAGTGGAGAATCCTTTTTACACAACAAAAAAAGAAAGAATTAAAAAAGTGGGACTTGGTATTCCATTATTTAAACAACATGCTTTGATGACAGATGGAGATTTTTCTTTGAAAAGTGAAAAGGACGCGGGAACTGTGATAAACGTTGTTTTCCAATATGATCATATCGACAGAATGCCGATGGGTGATCTGGAAAGCACGCTGTTGAACACGATTTTCTCTCATCCAGAAGTCGATTTTGAGATCATTCTCCAGCGTCAGAATTCCCACGAGACCAAAGAAAAATTTTCCACCAGTGCTATTCGCAGAATTTTGGGTGATGTTCCGCTAACCTATCCCGATGTGATGGATTTTATCAAAGAAAATATTAAAAGATCATTAAAAAAAATAAAAGTGGAGGAACTCTAATGAAAACCTTAGAGGAACTAAGAAAGATCAGAGAAAAAGCGCAAAACGAAATGAAAATGCGCAATTCTGAAAGTCGTGTGAAAGTTGTCGTTGGAATGGGCACTTCTGGTATTGCCTTAGGTGCTCGTGACGTCATGAAAGCTATTTTGGATGAAGTTTCAAATCGAAAATTAACTGACGTTCTTGTCACACAAACTGGAGAAAAAGGACTATCGTCAATGGAACCTGTCGTTGACGTGATCGAAAAAGGAAAACCAAAGATCACCTACGGAAATGTAACTCCTGAAAATGCACGAAAGATCGTTGTCGAACATATCGTTAATGGTAAAGTCGTGAGCGACCTCGTTGTTGCGACTAAAAATGATTAGGGGGAAATAAATGTCTCTGAAACGAACGGATGTTCTGCTTTGCTGTGGATCCGGTTGTGTTTCGGCAGGTGCACTGAAGCTCAAAGAAAAACTCTTGCAGGAGATTGTTAAACGCGGACTTTCTGATGAGATAAATATCATCGAAACTGGTTGTATGGGGCCTTGCGATTATGGTCCGGTAATGATGGTCTATCCTGAAGGTGTCTTCTACAAAAAAGTTGCTCTGACTGACGTTGAAGAGCTGGTAGAAGAACATTTTATGAAAGGAAGACCGATCAAACGCTTGATGGTTCAAGAATCGGAAGAAGTCTATCCAACCAAAAAAGAGATTCCTTTTTATCAATTGCAAGAAAAAGTAGCTCTGAAAAATTGCGGTTTGATCAATCCAGAAAAGATCGAAGAATATATTGCAACCGGAGGCTACGAAGCTCTCGGAAAAGTGCTGACCGAAATGAAGCCTGCTGATGTTATCCAGATCATAAAAGATTCTGGCTTGCGTGGTAGAGGTGGAGCTGGTTTCCCCACAGCTATGAAATGGAAATTTGTCTATGATCAAAAAAATGATGAAAAATATGTGATCTGTAATGGTGATGAAGGCGATCCTGGTGCTTTTATGGATCGGTCGCTGCTCGAGGGTGATCCCCACAAAATTCTGGAAGGAATGATGATCGCAGCTTATGCTGTCGGTGCGAAAAAAGGTTTTTTCTACATTCGCGCTGAATATCCCTTAGCGATTAAACGCATAAAAATTGCTATCGAACAATCCAAAAAATATGGTTTTCTTGGTGAAGCAATTTTTGATTCTGATTTCGCTTTTGATGCTGAAGTTAGAACAGGTGCAGGCGCTTTTGTCTGTGGCGAAGAAACAGCATTGATCGCTTCACTCGAAGGCAAACGCGGTCATCCGGTTCTAAAACCGCCCTATCCCGCTATCTCAGGATTATGGAATAAACCGACTCTCGTCAACAATGTCGAAACTCTGGCAAATCTATCCGCAATAATAATTAATGGTGCGGATTGGTTCTCTAAAATGGGAACTGAAACCAGCAAAGGCACAAAAGTTTTTGCACTTACTGGTGACCTCAATAATACTGGTTTAGTTGAAGTTCCAATGGGAATTACATTGAAAGACCTGATTTACAAAGTCGGTGGCGGCATTTCAGAAGGAAAAAAATTCAAAGCAGTTCAGCTTGGTGGACCTTCAGGCGGTTGTCTGATGGATGAACATCTTTCTGTGCAGATAGATTATGAATCATTGCAGCAGAAAGGTGCGATGATGGGTTCTGGCGGTGTCATCGTGATGGATGATTCCAATTGCATGGTGAATGTGGCAAAATTCTTTCTGGAATTTTCGGTGGAAGAATCCTGTGGAAAATGCACACCTTGCCGCGTCGGATTGCGCGAGATGTATCTCATCCTGGATAGAATTACAAAAGGTGAAGGCAAACCGGAGGATCTCGATAAACTGGAGAAATTGGGTAAAACAGTGAAAGAACTTTCGCTCTGTGGATTGGGACAATCAGCTCCAAATCCTGTTCTAAGCACGATTCGCTATTTCCGCAAAGAATATGAAGAACATATTTTCAACAAGCGATGTGAAGCAAAAGTTTGCCCTGATCTTGTTCATTTTCTCATCGATAAAGATAAATGCCTGGGATGCGGCCTTTGCGCTCAAAAATGTCCTGCTAAATGCATCATTGGTAGCCGTGAAGAGAAATATGAAATCGTGCAGACAGATTGTGTGAAATGCAGCACTTGTGTGGAAGTATGTCCAGTCAATGTGATCGAAAAGTTATCAGGACAATTTGATGCTTCACCCAAACAGGAATTCAAAAAATATGCAGATCTCTATGAATGATCAAAGTGAGGAAAAATAATGTATAAAAAAATATTAGAAAAATATGAGCCTAAAAAGGAAAATTTGATTTCTATATTGCACGATGTGCAGGACAGCAACGAGCAAAATTATATTTCAGATGATGCTGTCTGGGAGATCAGTCAATATTTGAATATCACACCGAGTCACATTCACGGTGTGATATCGTTCTATTCAATGTTCAGTTTCAAACCGCGCGGAAAAAACGTTATCCGACTATGTGAATCACCACCTTGCTTTTTACGCGGATCGGAAAATATCCTGGCGAAATTGCGCCAGCTACTCGGTATCAAGATCGGTGAAACGACGGAAGATGGACTTTTTACTCTGGAACTGACCGCCTGTCTTGGAGTCTGTGGTAATGCACCAGTTATGATGATCAATGAAGATGTTTTTGGCGATCTGACAGAAAAAAGAGTGGAACAAATAATCGAAAATATTCGCAGGAGGGCAAAATGAAATTCTATCGAAGTCATATCCTGATCGGTATCGATGACGAAAGTCTGAAAGCTGGAGTGAAAAGGATTGAGAACGCTCTTCGCAATGAATTAGAAAAATATGAACTAGCTGATGAGATCAACATTATGGAAACAGGTGCTTTAGGTTATTTTGGAACTGGCATCAGTATGTTAGTCTATCCTGAACAGATCACTTACGTCAATATTTCCGAAGAAGATATCAAAGAGATAGTGCAAGAACATTTTCTGAAAGGACGTGTCGTCAATCGGCTTGTTCTGGAAGAAAAGATCACCGGAATGTATGATTATAATTACAAAGGAAGGATCGTTCTTTCCAATTCCGGTCTGATAGATCCAGAAGATATTGATGAATATCTGGGAACTGGCGGTTATGAAGCTTGGGAAAAAGCTCTCGCCATTAATCCAAGCGAGATCGTGGAAATTGTAAAAAAATCTGGCTTAAGAGGACGCGGAGGTGCTGGTTTTCCAACAGGATTGAAATGGAGTTTCACAGCTCCTCTCGAAGCAGATCAAAAATATTTGGTGATCAATGCAGACGAAGGCGAACCAGGAACATTCAAAGATCGTTTGATCATGGAAGGTGATCCGCACAAATTGCTCGAAGGTATCATGATCTCTGCCTATGCGATCGGTGCTACAAAAGCCTATATTTATATTCGCGGCGAATATAAACTCTGCATTTCCAGATTGAAAAAGGCAATTGAACAAGCGAAAAAATATGGACTCATCGGAGAAAACATTTTCGGCTCAGGATTTGATCTGGATATCAAGATCAAGATCGGCGCTGGTGCTTATGTTTGCGGAGAAGAAACTGCACTCATCGAATCGATGGAAGGAAATCGCGGAACTCCTCGTGCCAAACCACCTTTCCCTGGCGTCGAAGGTGCCTGGAAAAAGCCGACGGTAGTCAACAACGTGGAAACCATCACGAATGTTCCCGCAATTCTACAGAATGGAGCTGACTGGTATCTCCATTTCGGTGTGGAAAATTGCTCCGGAACAAAAGTGTACACGGTTATGGGAGATGTGAAACTTCCTGGTTTGTGTGAAGTCGATATGGGCACAACTTTGCGCACGATCATCAATCAATACGGTGGCGGCGTGAAAGAAGGAAAAAAATTCAAAGCTGCTCTGGTCGGCGGAGCTGCTGGTGTTTTCCTTCCAAACAAATTGCTCGATGTAAAAATGGATTATAATAACTTGAAAGAATACTCTGCTGTACTTGGTTCTGGTGCGATCTTGGTGATGAACGAAACTGCTGATATCATCGATATGCTGTGGTCGGTCATTCGTTTTTTTCGCCATGAATCTTGCGGAAAATGTTCACCGTGTGCCAATGGTAATGAAGTACTTTTCAAATTGATCGACAATATTCGTAAGGGTGAAGGCAAAAAAGAAGATTTGGATAAGATGATCCATATTGCAGAGATGATGAATCTTTCCTGTTTTTGCGCTTTGGGACAATCTCTCCTGATGCCTGTTAAAAGTGCGATCGATAATTTCAGAGATGATTTTTTAGAAAAAATAAAAAAATAAATGGAGGAAAGTAAAGTGGCTAAGCAACTAAAACTATGGATTGATAATGTGGAAGTAGAAGTTCCTGCTGGAACGTCTATCCTCGATGCTGCCAAAAAAGCCGGTAAATACATTCCTACCTTATGTTACCACGAAGATTTGCGGGCTACGGCAAATTGTGGTATCTGCGTTGTGGAGATCGAAGGTCAAAATGGCACGAAAAGAGCCTGTTCCACAGCCGTATGGGAAGGAATGAAAGTTAGAACTAATAGCAAAAAATTACGTGAATTACGCAGAACTTTGTTGGAAATGATCCTGGCTGATCACGAAGTGGAATGTCCTACCTGCGAGCAAAATAATCGCTGCCAACTTCAAGATCTTGCTTATCTCTTTGGCGTTGATGAAAAAAATATGCCAAAAGTCAGGAAACCACAACCAGTTGATGATGATAGCTTTGCAATCGTGCGAGATCCAAACAAATGTATTTCTTGCGGACGCTGTCTCATCGTCTGTCAGGAAGTGCAGACGGTTCATGCTCTCACGATCGATGGACGCGGTTTTGAAGGAAAGATCACCACGCCTTTTGATAAGGGAATGTTAGACAGTCCCTGCGTAAATTGCGGACAATGCACGGTTTATTGCCCGGTTGGGGCTTTGAAGGAAAAAAGTCATGTCGAACAAGTCTGGGATGCACTTCTGGATGACGAAAAATATGTTGTCGTGCAGGAAGCTCCAGCGATTCGAGCCACGTTAGGTGAAGAATTTGGAATGGATCCAGAAAAAGTCACGGTTGGAAAAATGTATGCGGCTTTGCGCCGTCTCGGTTTCGATCGTGTCTTTGATACAAATTTCTCTGCGGATCTCACCATTATGGAAGAAGGTACAGAATTGATCACACGTTTGAAAGAAGGCGGGAAACTTCCTTTGATCACTTCTTGTTCTCCAGGGTGGATAAAATTTATGGAAACTTATTTCCCTGATCTGGCTGAAAATGTCTCAACCTGTAAATCTCCGCAGCAGATGTTTGGAACTTTGGTGAAAACTTATTTTGCCGATAAAGAATATTTGAATCCAGCTAAGATCTGCTCTGTTTCAATTATGCCTTGCACAGCGAAAAAATTTGAAGCTAATCGACCAGAAATGCGCGATTCTGGTTTCCAGGATGTGGATTATGTGCTCACAACTCGCGAATTCGTTCGCATGGTCAATGAAGCTGGTATCGATTTCAAAAACCTTCCCGAAGAAAAAGCCGATGACCTGATGGGACAATACACAGGCGCTGGAACGATCTTTGGTGCTACGGGCGGCGTGATGGAAGCAGCGATCAGAACAGCCTATTACGTTTTGGTCGGAAAAGAACTCGATAATCTTGATATTCAGGCTGTGCGTGGTATTACTGGAATCAAAGAAGCTTCGCTTACCGTTCCTACAAAAGAGCTCGGTGATGTGGAATTGAACGTTTGCGTTGCACATGGTTTGGGAAATGCACGAAAAGTTATGGAATGGATCCAATCTGGCGAAAAGAATTATCACTTTGTCGAAATTATGGCTTGTCCCGGCGGATGCGTCGGTGGTGGTGGTCAGCCTTATGGCAGCAGCATTGCCGATCGGGCACGTCGAGGATTGAGTTTGTACAAAGAAGATAAAGATCTTCCCGCACGCTGTTCTCATCAAAATGAAGACGTTATGAAATGTTACAGAGATTTTCTGGATGCTCCTAATTCAGAGAAAGCTCATAAATTGTTACACACATATTATTTTGAAAGAAATGCTATGTCTGGCGAAGCAACGAAAGAAGTGACGCACAAACACTGATAAACTTACAATAACAAAGTTAAGCTGGAGATCTGATTTAATTGGACTCCAGCTTTTTTTTAAAAATCAAACAATTTTTCTCTTTCAGCAAATTTCGAAAAATAGATATTTCTGAGTTTATCATTTTCTGGCAGTTCCAGTTCTGGGTCTTCTTTGATAATCTTGAAAGCCTGAATGCGTGCCTGATCCAAAATAGCTTTATCGCGCAAAATATTAGCATGGCGGAAATAGGGAATTCCAGATTGATCCGTGCCAAAAAAATCTCCCGGTCCTCTGATCTCAAGATCCTTTTCCGCAATTTGAAAACCATCGTTCGTCTCTACGATCATGTTCAATCTTTTCCTGCCTTCTTCACTGATAGGAGGATGAACGATTAGATAACAAAAAGATCTTGCACTGCCTCTACCCACTCTGCCTCGCAATTGATGAAGCTGGCTCAAACCAAATCTTTCGGCGTGTTCGATGATCATAACAGTTGCATTCGGAACGTCGATGCCCACTTCGATCACAGTCGTGGAAACTAAAATATCGATTTTTCCATCCACAAAATCTTGCATAATTTTTTCTTTTTCAATCGTTTTCATTCTTCCATGCAAAATTTCTACGTTGAAGTCTGGAAATACTTTTTCTGCCAGACGATGATACAAAGTTTCAGCATCCAGAAGATCGACTTTTTCCGATTCTTCGATGAGCGGACAGACAACGTAGATCTGTCTTCCTTGACGCAGATCGATTTTCACCTTTTGATAGACGACATTTCGTTTATTTGCATTGTGCCTGATAGTTTTGATCTGTTTTCGTCCAGAAGGTAATTCATCGAGCAAGCTCACGTCGAGATCGCCATAAACTGTCAGCGCCAGAGAACGTGGGATCGGCGTGGCAGTCAGATAGAGCAGATCGGGATTTTTATTTTTTTGGGAAAGAACGGCACGCTGTTCAACTCCAAAACGATGTTGTTCGTCGATCGCGACAAATCCGACTTTTTGGAAATGAACATTTTTTTGGATGAGAGCGTGTGTGCCAATGACAATGTCAATTTCACCATTTTTGATATCTTCGAGAATTGTTTTTTTTCCTTTATAAGCTCCGCCTTTCAAAATTGCGATCTTAATCTGATTTTGATCTTCCAGCAATTTTTTTATTCCATAATAATGCTGTTCTGCCAGAATTTCTGTCGGCGCCATCAGAACTGCTTGGAATCCATTTTCCAGTGCTAGGAGCATAGCGAAGACTGTGACGATGGTTTTCCCTGCGCCTACATCACCTTGTAACAAACGGTTCATTTGGTGTTTAGAAGTCATATCTTCGACGATCTCGCGGATAACTTTTTTCTGGGCTTTGGTTAGTTCAAAGGGCAAGTTTTTTTTCAAGTGAGTTGTGAAAGTTTTTTTCAGCTGAAATCTGTTCCCAATTTCTTTGTGATGTTTTTTCTTTACGCGTGCCAGCATCAGTTGGGTGAAAAAAAGCTCTTCAAAAATAAAGCGTAGTTTCAGCTTTTTAACTTCGGTTGGATTTTGCGTGAAATGGATCTTTTGCAGAGCAATGTTGCGATCTGGGAAGTGATATTTTTCTAAGATATAATCAGGCAAAGTCTCTTTGATGTTTTTAGCATAGAGCTGGAAAGCGTTGTAGATCAGCTGTCGCATCAGATTGATCGTTATCCCTTTGGTCAAATGATAGACGGGTAGAACTTGTCTTGAATGCCAGAAAGAAGTTTTTTCTTCTTCATCCAGAATCTCAAATTCAGGATGAATGATCTGCGGGATATTACGAAATTCTGTCACATTTCCACTTACCCAGATGGTTTTACCGCTTTCAAATTGTTCGGTGATCCATTTCCCGTAACGAAACCAGGTCAAAAAAAGATGATCTTTACCATCTGATATTACCACGTTCAATTGTTTTTTGTTATTTCGCAATCTTCTTTCTTCGAGCGAAACGACCTTTGCCACCAGAGAATTTATTTCATTGAACTTAAGGTTATTGATGCTGACAGCTTTTTTACGATTGATGTAATCACGTGGGAAAAATTCTATCAGATCACCGATCGTCCAGATGTGAAGCTTGTTCAATTTTTTGGCGCGATATTCACCGACGCCTTTCAAAAATTTGATATTCTCTTTTAATGCATCCATTTTTTTTATCCTGTATTTAAAAAAAAAGAGTTAATTGTTCAACTTTATTTTTTTGATAAAAGGGAATTCTCCTGGGAAGATCAAAACTTTCGCATTGTGAATTGAAAAGCTTTTTCAATGATTTTGCCCTCGGTACTGAACAGCCGTAACTATTTCCAAATTGCGCTTCATACTTCGGCCGGATATCAGGAAAAAGCTGGTCTAATTTATTAAAAAAATATTCTCGTTGTCGATCACGCAGGGTCATACCGAAAGCGGGTAAAATGTATGAACCGTTATTTTTTGCAGTATTTTTGACGATTCCGATTATATTTGCCCGATCGTCTTCGATGAATGGAAGCAAAGGCATCATCAAGACTCCAGCTTGAATTTTGTGTTGCCGCAAAATGTTGAGCGCATGCCACCGCGCCGAAGGCAAAGGAGCATAAGGTTCGATTTTGCGAGCGAGCCTATCTTCACAAGTGGTGATACTGAAACTGACAGTTAAATAAACTCTTGCGATCTTTTCCAGAATTTTCAGATCACGCAAAATGAGATCACTTTTCGTGATAATATGAACGGGAAATTGAAATTCAGCGATGATCATAAGTGCTTTTCTGGTCAAAGAAAGTTGTTTTTCTAATGGCATATAAGGATCATTCATCGAGCCCAATCCAATAGTGCCGTGCACTCTTTTTGCTGCCAATTCCTGGCGCAAAAGTTCAGCAAAATTTTCTTTATAGCGTATTTCTGTACTGAAATTTTTTACCTGATAACATTCGCTGCGCGTATCACAATAGATGCACTGATGCTGACAACCACGATAGAGATTCATATTATATTTCAAGCCAAACCAATCATCTGGTTGTTTCACGTGGGAAAGCAATTTTTTTGCCTGAATTGGAATAACTTTCATAAGATCGCGATGAGCGAGATTTGACGTTGCGTTGTTCTATTTTTGCGGTAGGAAAAGTAATTTTCGTTCTCCCAGGTGCAGATCGGAGAATTCTGAATATTGGAAGCGGGAATTCCAAAGGAAAGCAATTGCTGGAGAACAACTTTCTTCAGATCGAGTTGAGGGAACTTTTGCAGAACTTCTGTTTCGTTTACAAATTCGGAGAAAGTCTGTTCATCGACTTCATAATGTCTGGCGCAAATTGCCGGGCCCAAAAGAACGAAAATTTCTTTTCTTCTGCTTTTCTGGAAAAAATGACAAACTTCTTCTACAATGTTTTTTTTCACACCTTCTCTGCCAGCGTGGATCGCGGCGATCATTTTTTTTGTATCATAGATCAAAATTGGAATGCAATCTGCTGTTTTTACGGCCAAAAAGATATTCTTTCTTTTTGTGATCAGCGCATCGACTTTTGGCATATAATTGGAACTCCGATTTTTTACGATCTGAACGAGAACAGAGTGAGTTTGTTCCATCAAGATTATATCATCCTGGTAAATTTTGTGATCGTCGATTTTTAGATAGCCCCTATTTTGAAGAGCGTTAAGACTGATTTGCTTATTCCCAAAGTGATAAAAGATTTTATTTTTCAGCATAATAGTCACAAAATTCTTTGATCGGACAATTTACACAATTTGGTTGTTTTTTTGTGCAATAGGATTTTGCCAGTTTGACTATTTGGGCGTGAAAATCCTGGAAAAGATCGGTTTTTGCTGGAAGTTCTGTCTGAAAAAAATTCTGCAGAATTTGGTAATTCCAATCATCTTTTGCCAAACCCAACCGCACAAAGATCCGTTTTGTATAGCTATCGATGACGAAAATTGGTTTTTCAGCGGCGTAGAGAATGATCGAATCTGCAGTTTCCTTACCGATCCCTTTTATTTTGAGTAATTCAGCACGCAATTTATTCACATCCAGAGCAAACAATTTTTCCAATTTTCCAGCATATTTTTTTTCAAGATGGGAAATGAAATTATGTAGTTTTTTTGCCTTTTGATTGTAATAAAGTGTTGATTTGATTAGAGATGCGATCGTTTCCTGATCAGTGTTTTTTAGTTTGGAAAGCGAACAAAGTTTGTTTTCTTTGAGTATATCAATCGCTTTTTCCACGTTTTTCCAGCTAACGCTTTGTGTGAGGATCGCTCCGATGATGATTTCATCTTTCGTTTCGCCTGGCCACCAATTCTGGAAGCCGAAGCGATTTATCAGGCTGTGATAGATTTTCTCTAAAATTTTGCTTTTATGATTAGTTTCGCCATTTTGCATCTTTGAACCAATGCGAAAGATGATCTTCGATCTCGATCGAACTTTGTGGAATGATAGTTTTCGTGGGAATAGTATCCATAAAATATCTGCCATATTTCTTGGTCATGATACGGTTATCCAAGACTAAGACAACTCCACGATCAGTTTTGTGGCGGATCAGACGGCCAAAACCCTGTCGATATTTCAGCAAAGCATTGGGCAACATATAGTGCATAAAGCTGTTTTTGCCTTCTGCTTCCAGCTTTTCCAGATAAGCTTCCACGATCGGCTCAGATGGAACAAGGAAGGGAAGCTTGAATAGCACCAACAATTCCAGTGATTCACCGGGAACATCGACGCCTTCCCAGAAAGAATTCGTGCCCAGAAGCACCGAATTACGATGCTTACGAAATTCTTGTAACATTGCTGAGCGACTGATCCCTTTACCCTGCGTCAGCAATAAAATATCATTCTGCGTGAAATAACCACTGAGCACATCATAAGTCTCATTAAGGTCTTTGTAAGAAGTGAAAAGCACCATCGTTCCAGCCTGAGAAACCTTGATCGCTTCTTTGATGATCTTGATGCTCTGTGCTGAAAAAAATCGATCTTTGGGATCTGGCAAAAAACCAGCGACCAAAACTTTTGTTTGTTTTTGATAATCAAAAGGCGAACTCACGATGAGCTCATGGACTTTGCCAGCTTCCAGATTGTTCAAGCCCATTCGATTGGAAAAATATTTGAATTTTCCACGGATCGCCATCGTCGCCGAAGTAAAAACAGCCGAGCCCAATTTATTATAGAGTTTATGCTGTAAAATATCATCAATATTGAGAGGGCAATAAACGATGACGCCGTTAGGATATTTTGGATCGTTTGAGCGAAAATTTTCCAGCCAGAAAGCATGTTCTTTCATATCGGGATTGAAGATCGCTTCCAGATTATTATTTGTCTCAATGATGCGCTGAGAAATGTTCGTCAGAAATTCTTTATATTTATCATAATCAACGAAAAGCTGCTCATTGACCTTATTCATCACATCTTTTATGCGTTCGATCTTTGATGAGAGATCGTACCAGAATTTTGTGATCTTCTCCAGATATTTGCTCAAGAAAGGATGATCTGAAAGATCATTGATCCTCAATTTCCCGTAACTACCTTTTTCATCGACCAGATTGCCGACTTTTTTAAAGAGATCAACAAAGATATCATTTTTATCTTCCAATAGTGAGATGGCCTTTTCAATGCGAAGTAGCAATTTTTCTTTTTCTGGAAATTCACTTTTTTTGGCAGCAGCTTTCAATCCCACCAAAATGCCGGTTTGGAATTTTTTTCTCACCACGAAAAGCTGGGAAAAAAAGTTTGAAAAATCTGGATAGGAAAAACTGATGCCAAGTTCTGTCGGAGCCAGATGAGGTATATTATGGGCCTCGTCGATCACAACATATTCATAATTCCGCAGTGCTGCATTATCACTTTGCATATCTGCTAATAACAAATGATGATTGATGATGACCAAATTTGATTTTTCTGCTTTGCGGCGAATCTGCATCAAGAAACAATCATTGAAATGAGGACATTTTTTTCCCTGACAGAGAAAGCGATCAGCAACCACTTTTTTCCAGACCCGTCCATCTCGTTTCACATTAAAAGAAGAATTTTCAGAAATATCACCAGTTTTTGTGAATTCTTTCCAGACGATCAAATTCAGGTAGGCGGGAATTTCGGCAGAAGAAAGATTTCGTTCCAGATCCAATCTTGTTTCCAACCACTTTCTCTGGCAGATGTAATTTCGTCTTCCTTTCAGCAAGGTAGCAGCAAAGGGAATATTCAAGGAAGTTTTGACTGCTGGTAAATCTTTGTAAAAAAGCTGTTCTTGCAGATTCTTTGTGTTTGTTGAAATGATGATCTTTTTAGCATTTTTATTGGAAAAAATGAGTGATGGGATCAGATATGCCAGAGATTTTCCCACGCCTGTTCCAGCCTCGACGACCAGAAATTCTCTATCTTCATAAACTTTTTTTACAGCTTCTGCCATTTGCAATTGACAGTTTCGGAATTCAAATTTCACCAATTTTTTAGAGATCAAACCATCTTTGCCGAAGATATCTGTGAGCAAGGGATCTTCGGTTTTATATGGTTTATTTTCCAGATAATTACGATTATGGAAGTTAATGTCCTTACCTGTCACTTTTTTCAGAAGTGCAGAATTTTTTTGGAAATCGATGATCTTTTGCATTAGATCAGGCAGCCAGCTGTTTTTCCGATCCAGACGTGAAACTTCGTAAATTTGATGATTTATTTGAAGTGGAATATTTTTCTCGATGAAAGATAATAGCTGCAGCAAAATGTGTCCTGTCGCTATTGCGTCGTGGATCGCACGATGAGCTTTTTTGAGTTCGATCTGTAGATATTCAGCAACCGTTCCTAATTTATGATTGAGAATGAATGGCAGATAAATGCGACTGAGCGTCAAAGTGTCCAGAAGCGGATTTTTCAAAGTTGGAAGATTTTGCTGTTTTAATTTTTCATTGATAAAACCAATATCAAAACCAGCATTATGGCAGACGATATTTTTCTTTCCGACAAATATTTGCAATTTTTCCAGACCATCTTTCAAGGCGATCCCGCTTCTCAGATCTTCGTCCGTGATGCCAGTTAAATGTTTGATGAATGTAGGAATTTTTTTTTTAGGTTTGATGAAATAAGAGAATTTTTCTTTCATTTCACCTTTCACAAAAGACATTGCTCCGATCTCGATGATCTCGTTTTTTTCAAAATCAAATCCAGTCGTTTCAATATCCAATGCAATAAAATCGATCAATTTTTTCATTTTTCTAAACTTTTTTGGGCAGATTATACCTTTGCATTTTTTTGATGAGACCCTGTCGGCTGAGTCCGAGCTGTTTGGCAGATTGTGTTTGATTGCCATCATTTTCCTTGAGAACACGCAGGATCATATCTTTTTCCAATTCTTCCACAGCGTCTTTCAGAGAATTCATCTCCAAAATATTTTGTGCTTTTTCTTCCATATTGCTTTGTCCTGCTTCTTTTTCCAGCAAGCTCAAAGTTTCCTTATTTTCTTGAAAACGTAAGATCTCTTCCGAAAGATCGGATGATCTGACCGAAGTATTATCCTCAGAAAGCGTTACCACTCGTTCCAATTCATTTTCCAGCTGGCGAATATTGCCTGGCCAATCATAATTTTTTAGATATTTCATCGCTTCATCAGTGATGCCATTGATCTGTCGTCCGATTTTTTTGCAATATTTGTCTAAAAAATGAATGGCTAAGAGCGGGATATCGGATTTTCTTTCTTTCAAAGAAGGAACTTCCATGCGGATAACGTTCAGGCGGTAATAGAGATCAAGTCGAAATTCACCAGCATCGACGCGATCTTTCAAAGATACATTTGTAGCGCAGATCACGCGCACATCGACTTTTTGCGTGTGTGTGGAGCCGACTCTTTTGATCTCGCCTTCTTGCAAAAATCTGAGCAATTTTGCTTGCGTGGAAAGACTGATATCAGCGATCTCATCCAAGAAGAAAGTTCCGCCATCAGCTATTTCAAAAAGTCCTTTTTTGTCATGAGTAGCACCGGTAAAAGAACCTTTGATGTGGCCGAAAAGTTCACTTTCCAACAAAGTTTCGGGCAGAGCTCCGCAATATTGGGCAATAAATTGTTTATTCCGTCTTTTACTATTGAAGTGGATCGCTCTTGCGATCAGTTCTTTTCCTGTGCCGCTCGGACCTTCTAGAAGAACAGTTGTGGGAGAATTTTTGATCTTATCGATCATGCGGAATATTTGTTGGATCTTTTCGCTTTTACCGATAATATTTGGAAAGGAGCTGCTAGCTTCCAGTTGTTCACGGATCATATTATGGGATTTTTGCAGTTTTTCATAGGATATATTTTCTACGATCACGATAATTTGATTGCACAAAGCACAGATCAGGTTTACCATCTTTTCAGTAAAATAATGCGATCCTCTTTTGATGAACAGCATGATCACGCCTTTTTTGTCATTTCGGACTGTTAGCGGGAAGGAGATGAGGTTGTTATATTGCGGTGCTTGGTGTGGTTGCTTCAGATTTTTATTATTTCCAGAATAATAAGTATCTTCGCAGATCTTCATTAATGTCGGGAAATCTTCATTTTTATTAGAAATATTATTCATGATCAAATATTCCCAGGCATCCTTGACTTTTGCATTGTAATAAAGTGCAAAAAGCCCGCCATCGGCATCGGCAAAGTCGATCAATTTATCTAAAGCCGTTTCCAACATCAGATCAAAATCAGAAATATCTTTGATCTCTTGCGTCACATTATAAAATTTATTGAGCAGATCCTCTTGAAGTTTTGATTCTTTTAACTCATTGGCAAATTTCTTTTTTATCTTTTGGATGAGCAGATCATTTTTTTCCAAGAGATTGATTGCTTCAAATTTTTTGATGATCTTCTTATTATTTTGCAGGATCTGTAAAGCTTGTTCCCAATCTTCTTTTATTTTGAAAAGCACGTTAGCAAAATCATAATTTGCCAGCGCTAGATCATAATTATTATTGGTTTTAACGAATTTTTCGATCGCTTGCTGCAAATAGTTCAGTGCTTGTTCTTGATCGTCTTTTTCGACCTGTGCTTTCAGATAATAGCATTTCCCGATCTGATATTCATTTTCGATCTCTTCTGCCAGTTCCAGAGCCGAATCGATATAATAATTTGCACTTTCAAAATTTCGGGTAAAAATGAAATAGATCGCCTGCTTTTGAGATCCTTCTATGATCTTCGCTTTTGCATTTAAACTTTTAAAAAAATCAAAACTTTCTACCAGACAGGAATAGGCATCTTTGAATTGGTGCAAGCGCGTCAAGACGCTGCCCAGATTTCCTTTCAATTCGGATTTGATAAATTCATCTGAACATTTTGAAAGCAGGTCTTTACCTTTGATATAAAAATCATAGGCAAGATTGTATTCACCTCGCTTTTCATAAAGCTCACCAATATTATTGTAGGATTGCACCATTCCTTCATAAAAATTCAGATCTTTCGATTTCTTGATCGCTTCTTCATTGTGTTTGATCGCTGCGCTAAAATTTCCCCATTTGAAATAGAGCGCACCGAGATTATTATGCGTAGCAATGACGCTTTTTTGCAGATTAGATTCCAGAGCGATCTTCATGGAATTCATCAGTGCTGTTTCGGCTTTTTTGAAATTTCCGTTGTCCATATAAGTCACGCCAATATTCAGATAAATATTTATCACACTGAAGCGATCGCCTAATAATTTCTGGATACGAAGTCCCTTGTCCAAGCTATCCAGAGATTTCTGATAATCAGCTCGGTCTTCATACAAGCTTCCCAGATTGCTGTAGCAAACGGACATTCCATGTAAATTAAAACGTTCAGCTTCAAATTTTAAGCTCTTTTTGAACAGCGATTCAGCGTGATGATTTTCCCCGCGGAACATTGCCAGAACAGCCAGATTATTATAGATCGCTGCCAGGCCAGCATTACTATCAGCTTTTTTATAGAGTTTTTCGCTTTCTTCAAATTCACCTGTAGCTTTGCTTCTCTGATCCGAATAATAAAAAATTTTACCTTTGATCTTTTTTTGATCTGCTTTGATGATGTTATTCAATTCTCTATCTTCAATCTGATCAGAAAAATAGGAAGCTTCTTCAATCGTTTTCAAAGCAGAAGAAAAATCTTCCTTTTCCAGCTGGATCTCAGCTTTTAAAAGCAATATTTTGGTTTTTAAAAAGGCGTTGTCTGATTTAGCTGAATATTTTTTGATAACTTCCAGAGCGTAGGCAGATGAATTGAGATGATGTAAGGTTTCGGCCAGATAAAATATGATATCATCAGCAGGTTTATTTATTTTCAGACATTTTTTCAGAGCCTGTCGAAAATATTCTGCCGCTGTATCCAGTTTATTCATATTTTTATAGGCGATGCCCAATTTAGTATTGATGCTGATCTTCCTTTCATTATCTGATATATTATTCAAATATTTTTGATAGATTATCACCAGATTTTGATAATCACAAATATTCCTCAAATAATCAATGATCTGCTGATAATTATCCAAATCCTCTTCTTGAAAAGTGAGCTGAAATTCTGCTCGCAATGATTCATCGATTTGCGGTAAAACTCTTTTGTAATGAATTTTTTTTTCTTTAGATGGAAGGGCAAAGAAATAATCTTTCAAGATCGAAGTTTTTCTGATATAATAGACTTTGTTCTCTTCGAAGATCAAAGTTTCTGCATATAGCTTTTTTAAACCAGATTCCAATTCTTTCTTTTTGAAGAAATTCTGTAAATTTTCCAAAGAGGCATAGGTGTCCAAAAGGAAGATCGTGATCAGTAATTTCTTGTGACCAGCACTGAGATGTTTAATCTTCTCATTGATGATCTCGGTTGTTGTGACCTTTTTGTCGAGGAAATCAGTGATCTTTTGTTTGATATTTTTTGCAGTTAGATCATGCAAAATGAAACCGATCTGGAAAAAATTTCCCTTTGTGATCTTGTGCAAGATCTCGCTTTCCACATTAAAATCTTTATGAGATTCTGGAAATAATTCTTTCAAAATGCTTTTTAAATCTTGCGTTGTAGGAATCGGTAATTCATACTTTTTGGAAAAAGTGAAGGTTTTTTCGCGGGTGAAAATGATAAAATTTATTAATTTGTTCTTTACATACTCATTGATATAATGAATGAAATCTGTTGTGTAATCATCCAAATAATGTTTTTCATAAATAATTATTGTGCGGTCTTTTAAAAGATCTCTCTCGATCAATTGTTCAATAAAATAAAAGAAAAAATCAAAATTATTTTTCAGTTGATATTTTTGCGAATTTTGGACGATCTCATCATATTCAACGTTACTGATATCTGTGAGAAGTTTCACGATCTCTTGAAAATGATTGAATTTAAAAATTGCTGGAATATAAAGCTGATAGGATCCCTTATTTTTCTGGGAATAGTCTATTA
Organism: Candidatus Cloacimonadota bacterium; assembly: GCA_018400535.1. Classification (GTDB taxonomy): domain Bacteria; phylum Cloacimonadota; class Cloacimonadia; order Cloacimonadales; family TCS61; genus TCS61. The sequence goes on along the minus strand of JAGYMQ010000037.1, from coordinate 23,308 downwards.
ATTTTCTGCAAATGAAAGATTTACCTGATCCTTGTTTGCCGATAATCTCGATTATTTTCCCTTTGCTTGATCTGATATCAGACAATATATTCTCGAATATTAAAAAATCTTTTGTGATATAATTTACTAAAATATCATCAAATTTTGGATTCATAATTACCTCGTCTGAATAATGAGAGACACATATCTTTTTGGAAAAAATATTGTCAATAAAGAACTTTTAAACTGTAAAGAATTGATACAATTTCTATGCGAATCGTTCACGAAGTGTTACAAAAGTTGTGAACAATCTTTCCGCTGTCAGGTTTTTCATACATTTGAAATGATTTAAAGGGCATTTTTCACTACCGTGAAGTGAACAAGGTTGACATGGGAGTTCTGCGCAAAGAATGATCGCTTTTTCATTTTGCGGAGCAAAACCCAGCTTCGGATGAGTTGCACCAAATATAGCGATCTGTGGTTTATTCATGGCTGCTGCAATGTGCATTGGTCCGCTGTCATTGCTGATCACGAAATCCATTTCCTGTATTGCGATCAATAATTCTTCTGTTGATAATTTTCCGCATAAATCTATAAACCTTTTTTTACTTTTGTCTCTTATTATTTGCGATAGCTTTTTTTCTACTGCAGAACCCAAAATGTAAATCTGAATTGTGTTGTCTTCAAGAAATTTATCCATAAATTGGACTAATTGCTCGATCGGATATTGCTTCGTTTTGTGAAGTGCACCAGGAAAAATTCCCAACTTCTGGTCAGCGCTTGAAGCTAGCAAATCATCAGTTTTTTTTATATACAATTTTGGAACGTTTGCTTCTCTTTCAATTCCCAATTTTCTGAGAGCAGAAAAATATAGATCAGTCGTTGAATTGATTGGCTTTTTCGCAAATTTCTTGATAAGCAAAAAGCGGTAAAAGTGTTTTTTTTGATAGGTAACGATTTTTTTTGGCTTTACTATAAATTTTACCAGCCAGGAATTGAACTTTGCTTGCAAGTCGATGACAAGATCGAATTTTTTTTGACGTAAATTTTTGAGTAATTCGGCTTTTTTTTCCCAAAAATAGATGTTATTGATCTCGTTGAAAGCTGAGATCACCGATGCATATTGTCTTTTCGTTAGATAATCTATTTTTAATTCTTCTTCATAAAATTCTCGTAAAACGCTGATTACGGGTTGAGTAAGAACAATATCGCCCAGCGAGCTAAAACGAATTATCAAAATTTTCATTGTTACATTTTGGAAATGATGTTTGGAACTTCTGCCAGGGCTTCGCTGATTTTTTTCACGTCTTTACCGCCAGCCATTGCCATATCAGGTCTACCGCCGCCACCGCCAGATACGATCTTAGCAACTTTTCCGATGATCTTGCCAGCTTGATACTTTTTGGTTAAATCCTTGGTGACTACTGCGATCAACGAGACTTTTCCGTCATTTTCTGCAGCCAGCACTCCAATACCAGATCCTAATTTATTTTTCAATTGATCGCCCAATTGTCTCATCATCGTTTGATCTTCGATATTTACCTTTGCTGTGACCAGTTTAAAGCTGGAGATTTTTCTTGCATTTTTTATCAAATTATCCAGGGAATGGCTGGCAGAACTTGTTTTGAGCTGTTGCAATTTCATCTGTTGCTCTTTGTTTTCTGTTAATAATTTTTCGATTTTGTCAGTGATTTCTGAGATTGGCGAATGGAGTTTGCTGCTGATATCTTCCAGATCATTTTGCAATTTCTGCACGAATTCTTCTGCCTTTTTTCCAGTGATCGCTTCGATCCTTCTGATGCCAGCGGCGATCGAAGATTCAGCAATGATCTTGAAAAAACCGATCTCACCAGTGAAATTCAAATGGATGCCACCGCAAAGTTCTCTGGTAAAATCACCCATTGACACGACGCGCACATCTTCTCCATATTTTTCACCAAACAGTGCAACAGCTCCAGATTTTTTTGCATCAGCCAGTTTTTGATGAACAACTTGAACTGGCAAACAATTTCGCACCTGTCTATTCACTTCTTCTTCGACGAATTGCAATTCTCTGGCGCTCATTTTCTGGAAATGCGTGAAATCAAAACGCAGATGTTCAGGATTAACAAGCGATCCTTTTTGATTCACATGTTCGCCCAGAACGAGCTTTAGCGCTTTATGCAAAAGGTGTGTTGCCGTGTGATTGCGTGAAATTGCTTTACGGTTTTCGGAATTGATCTTTGCGGTAAAAATTCCTTTCTGGGGTTTTCCTGACAAAATTTTTCCAAAATGGAAAAAGATATCATTTTCCTTTTGCACGTCGTTGACCTCAATTTTGCAATCTTTGTTATAGATTTTTCCCGTATCTGCAACCTGCCCGCCCGATTCTGCATAAAAAGGTGTTTTATCTAAAACGACGATAATTTCATCATCCTTTTTCTGCTGGAAAGCTATGAGCTTGGATTCACATTTTTCGGTTTCATATCCCACAAATTTTGTTTTCCAATTTTTTTCTGTTCTCACAAGTTCTGTGAGTGAAATTTTACGATCAAATTTATGAGCTTCACGAGCGCGTTGTTTCTGCTTTTTCATCTCTTCCTGGAAATTTTTCTCATCGACTTCAAATCCTTTTTCTTCAGCCATCACTTTTGTCAGGTCGAAGGGGAAACCGTAGGTATCGTAAAGCATGAAAGCATTTTTACCCGAGATGGTTTTTTCAGATTGGGAAAGGAACTCGTCAAATTTTTCCAGTCCTTTATCCAAAGTTTGATTGAAGCGTTCTTCTTCTGCTTTGATGATAAGTTCGATATGTGCTTGTTTTTCTGTTAATTCTTCGTAATGCGTTCCCATCAATTTAACGACTTTCTTCACTAATTTATAGAGAAATGGCTTGTGAATTTCCAGCAATCTGCCGTGACGAGCAGCGCGCCGCAAGATCCGCCGCAACACGTAACCGCGTCCTTCATTGGAAGGCATTCCGCCATCAGCGAGAGCAAAGGTTAACGCTCTGATATGATCAGCGATAACGCGGTGAGAAATCCCTTCAGATGAAGCGAGATATATTTTTTTGCTCATATTTTCAATTTCTTGGATTATTGGCATAAAAAGATCGGTATCATAATTTGAATTTTTATGTTGCAAAACCTGACAAATTCGCTCAAAGCCTGCACCTGTATCAACAAATTTTTGAGAAAGGTGATGCAATTTTCCTTCGCTATCGCGGTTATATTGGATGAAAACGAGATTCCAAAGTTCGATATATCGATGACAATCTCCATTAACGAGACATTTATGGTTCGGTTCATTCTGGAGATTACAGAATTCTGGGCCACGATCATAATGAATTTCTGAACAAGGACCGCAAGGTCCTGTATTTCCCATTTCCCAGAAATTATCTTTATCACCGTGATATTCAATATGCTGTGGATCAATGTCAGTTTCTTTTTTCCATAATTCATAAGCTTCACCATCTGTTTTGTGAACGGTCGCATAAAGTTTTTCCTTTGGCAGTTTCCAGACTTCTGTCAAAAGTTCCCACGCCCAGATGATCGCTTTTTTTTTGTAATAATCATCGAAACTCCAATTTCCCAGCATCTCAAAAAAAGTGTGATGGAAGCCATCTTTTCCGACTTCTTCCAGATCGTTGTGTTTGCCGCCAGCGCGGATACATTTTTGGCTGTCCACCACGCGGCTGTGCTCAGTTTTTTTTTGTCCCAGAAAAATGCTTTTAAATTGGTTCATGCCAGCATTTGTAAAAAGCAAGGTTGGATCGTCGATCGGAATGACTGGCGCAGAGCGCACTTCTTTATGTTTTTTTTGTCTAAAAAATTCGATAAATTGATTTCTGATCTCTTGACTACTTATCATTATTAACCTCAAACATTTTAATTATTTTTAGCAAGTAGTAAATTGTAGGATAAGTTTATTTGTAAAGAAAAAATAAGGGAAACCGAAGAGCTGATAGTTACTTTTTTTTCTAGGATGAAATGATTCTGCTTTTTTATTCTGTTTTTTTACTTTTTGCTACAAAAGAAAACAGCTGATGACCTCAGAATTCGTATTTGCTGATATTCTGAAACCATAATTAATATCTTGATCGCTTCATCAGTTGAAAGTTATTAATTTTGCAGAAATGAAATAAATAGCTCAGCATTTTGACCAACCGCAAGCATTGCAGACAAGACAGCCTTCGCTGTGTTCGACAGGGCTACCACAATCAGGACAAATAGCCGAGAAATTCTTTTTGCTGTCTTGAGCTTTGCGTTCGTAGCTTTGATTGATCTTGTCGATATCTTGCAGAGAATCCTGATCCAGTTGCAAAAATTTTTCCAGAGATTTTGCTAATCCATCCGCGCAGGAAGTGATGATCGTTCCATTATGCCACATTGGATTGGGACAGCGAATGCCTTTGAGCTGGCGAATGATCGAGCTAACTTTAACATTCGAACGCAGGCAAAGAGAAGTGAGCCGTGCAATAGCTTCCAATTGAGCAGAAGCGCAGCCACCTACTTTTCCCATCTGGGTGAATATCTCACAAGCTCCTTTTGAATCTGAATTTATTGTAACATAAAGATGACCGCAACCTGTTTCGATCTTTTGGGTAATACCGACAGTTGTTTCGGGTCGTTCACGGGGAGCTATACGATTACCATTTTGAGATTTTTTTATTTCTTTTCCCAAATTCAAAACTTGATTTTCCCTGCTGCCATCGCGATAGACGGTAACCCCTTTGCAACCTTTTTCATAAGCGAGTTCATAAGCCATGCGGATATCTTCTTTGGTTGCATCTTTGGAAAAATTGATCGTTTTGGAAACAGCGTTATCAGTGTATTTTTGGAAAGCTGCTTGCATCAAAATGTGCCATTTGGGAGAAATATCATGGGCGGTGACAAAGATTTTTTTTATGTTATCAGGAATTTCCGGGATTTCTTTGATGCTACCTTTTTGTGAAACTTTTTCCATCAATTCTTTGGAAAAGATACCAGCTTGACGGCAAGCTTCTTCAAAATGCGGATTGACATAAAGCAATTTTTCACCATCCATCACGTTTTTAACATAGACCAGAGAAAATTGAGGTTCGATCCCGCCTGAGGTATCAGCGATCATACTTATCGTGCCAGTCGGTGCGATAGTTGTCGTTGTGGCGTTCCGAATTCCCTTTTCTGCGATTTTTTCCTGCAAAACTTTCCAATCCATTTTTATCGATGGTCGGATCAATTTTTTTTCTTGATAGATACTTCCTTTGAAATTGGGAAAAGCAGTTAATTTCTCAGCTAAATTCATTGAAGCGATTTTGGAATGATAATCTACGAATTCCATGATCTCTTCCGCCAGTTCGATCGCTTCTTCACTGCTGTAGGGTATTTTCAGTTGATAAAGCAGATCTGCCCAGCCCATAACTCCGAGTCCGATCTTGCGGTTGGCTTTTACCATTTCATTTATTTCTGGCAGCGGAAAGCGAGACTGATCGATGACATCATCTAAAAATTGGACGCTGTCTGTCACAACAGATCGCAATTTTTCCCAATTTATTTTTTTTTCTTTGACGAAAGCAGCCAAATTGATGGAACCAAGATTGCAAGCTTCATTTGGCAAAAGAGGTTGTTCACCACAAGGATTTGTACTTTCAATCTTACCTACATGTGGAGTCGGATTATGCTCATTCAAACGATCCATAAAAACAAGACCAGGTTCTCCATTTTTATGAGCCATATCCACGATCAGCTCAAAGACATCACGGGCTTTCAATTTTTCCACTACTTCTTTGGTGTGGGGAGCGATCAGCTCATATTCGGTATCTTGATAGAAAGCTTCCATAAATCTTTTCGTGATACCGACGCTGATATTGAAATTAGTCAATTCACTTGTATTTTCTTTTGATTTGATGAATTCGATGATCTGCGGATGATCGACATTGAGGATCGCCATATTCGCGCCGCGTCTGGTTCCTCCTTGTTTCACAGCATCGGTAGCAGAATTGAAAACCTTAAGAAAAGAGATCGGACCACTGGAAACTCCATTTGTGCTACGAACTCTGGCATTTGCTTGTCGTAATTTGCTGAAACTAAAACCGGTGCCACCACCACTTTTGTGAATAAGTGCTGCATTTTTTATGGTTTGGAAAATGCTATCCATACTGTCTTCCAAAGGCAGGACAAAACAAGCAGAAAGCTGTTGTAGATCATTTCCAGCATTCATCAAGGTCGGTGAATTTGGCAGGAAATAACCTGAATCTAACAATTTGTAATATTTTTTCTTTTTATCAGGATCACCAGCGCTGATATTACCAGCAACGCGGTCGATCATTTTTTCCCAATTTTCTGTTGATTTTCCTTCTTTATCTTTTTTGAAATATCTTTTTTTTAAAACTGTTAAGGCATTTTCAGAAAGCTTCATATGTAACTCCGTAGTATTTTTTTATAACAATCATTGAAAACAATAATTGCCTGATTTTAAATAAGTTATGCTCAATATTGCATGAAATCTCATAACTCATTTTACGTTTCTTGCTGGTTAATTTTTGGTCAGTTAGCTATGTGTCAAGAATGTTTTTATCTTAATATTTTTGAAATTCTCAAATGGGTAATCAGTAAAGAAATATGGAGGAAAAAAAAATTAATTTTTCTTGTTTCACTAAATCGGGAAGCAATTTTGGATCAAATCGAAACGTTACAAGAAAAAACACTGACAGAAAGAAAATTTAAATTATTTCACATGAGTTCTTTGTTTATCTATTCTGAATGATCTCAATCGGTTTAATTTTCAGTGTTTTTCGGGAAGGATAAAAAGTCGTCAGCAAGCTTATGAATAGAACCAGCAAAGGCACAAAAATAAAATCGGATAATTTTATTTCCACGGGAAGCCAATGAATAGGAAGTCCGGAAATCGGGATTTTGACGAAATGATATTTTTGCTGTAAATTTAACAGAATTAAAGCTAATACCATTCCAAATATTGCTCCCATAGAACCGATCACGATTCCCATTGTCACAAAGATATTTTGCACGAGTTTTTGGGGAGCACCCAAGCCTTTGAGAATTCCAATATCAGTTCTTTTTTCTGCAACCAGTTTGATAAAATTTCCTGCCATATTAAAAGCTGCAATTATGATCATCAAGGCAAGAACAGTGAACATTACGGCCTTTTCCATTTTTATCGCATTAAAAAGATTTGCTTCGAATTGACGCCAATCTTCCACTTTAAATTTTTGATAAAGATTTTTTTGCAATTTTTTTGCTGCGAGATGAGATTTTCTGACATTTTTTGTTTTCACTGCGATATGCCCGACAGCATCATTTTTTCCAAGAAAGAGCTGTCCGTTTTGGAGCGAAATGAAAGTGTAAACCCGATCAAATTCGGGTAAGCCGGAAGAGAAAATTCCGACAACTTTCAATCTTTTAGTTTCAGGCAATAATCCGAAAGGAGAAGGTTTTGTGCCAATTGGAGAAGAAAGAACAATTTCTTCGCCGACTGTAGCGTTTAACGTCAGAGAAAGTTCCAATCCCAAAATTATGCCTTCAGCAAGATCTTCGTTTTCGAAATTTCCGACCACGATCTTATCAAAGATATTTGTGATCTTGTCGTACTTCTCGGGTTCGATTCCTAAGCAGATCGTAGCGCTAATATTATTATCTTTGTTGATCATCAATTCTGATTCACAGACGGAAGCAGCAGCGATCACGTCAGGATTTTTTTCAATTTTTGTTGTTAATTTTCGGTAGTTTGAAATGGGAGAAAAATCTGCGTTGTGCACCATAATTTCTGCTTTCGAGCCAATAATTCGATTTCGCATATCAGCGCTCAGACCATTCATTACCGAAGAAACGACAAGCAGCGAAAAAACTCCCAGCACAATTCCGGAAAAAGAAAGTAAATTTACCGTCGAGAACCAGAATCTATTTCTTCCTTTCAAATAGCGTAATGCGAGACTAAAGGCAATCATCAGTTTTTTAATGCTTCCATTTTTGAAACCATGACGTCAAAGTAATTTCCTACCCATTTTGGTGGAGTTTCCAAATCTTCCATCGAAAGAAAGCTGGCAAAAGAATCTTCATGTTCTGGCGCAAATCCGTGCATTCCAGGCAGCGGTTCCAATCCCATATCGCTGGGTGCGATCTGATAGCCTGGATCCATCAACAAAATCGTTTCACCAAATTTATTGTCAGGAAAATCGATGTTGTATTTCACTTTTTCTTCGTGATCCAATACATGAGAATGAGGAATCTGCTGAAGTTTCTGATTGATCTCTTTTCGCGCAAAATCATTGAAGAACCACAATCTTGCCATCGTGGAATCATAGACTGCGGCATAATCTTTGCCAAATTGGAAATTTGTCTTTTCCACTTCTTTTTTCACATCGACAGCCTCGGTAAGCGTCGTCATGCCGTGATCACTCATCACGAACAATTTGCATTCATCATAATTTTTTTCCGCAGCAGTCAGGATCTCTGCGATCTGCTTTTCATACCAATCCAATTTTTCAGGAATTTCTTTGCCGTCCTTTGTGACTTGATGCAAGAGTCCATCCATCGCTGCTGTATAAAGAAAGGAAAAATTGATCTCACCTTTTTCTAAAGCTGTTTTCATCGCATCGATATTTTGCTGTTCGCTCAATCGCCAATTAGATATGTGATAGGGAATTTCCCGCTTTTCCAATTCATCAGCTATATTGGGAACTGGACTCAATCCGCCTGGAATAAAAAGATCTTTTTTTTCGATGTAATCAAAATAGGGCAAGCGTTCAAACGGCATTGCATAGAGCTCAAAATATCCGGTATAACCTTTCATTTTTTTTATTAATCGTGACATTAAATGTCGAAATCGCCAACTGTCAAAGATCGATGACGGCAAAAATTTCAGATATTTGAAAAAATGAAAGGGTGAATTGTTTGGATCATAATAATAGAAACTTAGATGTTGGTGCTTTGTCGGTGGTTGTCCAGTTAGAATAGTTGGAATGGCGGTGCAGGAATATCCAAATTGCATTTTTGCTGGATAACGATAGGGAAAGGTCTTTTCCATAAATTGATATTTATTCACAATTTCCCAACCCAGCGCATCAATGAACATAAAAATATAAACTTTTTTCGACATAATTTTTCCTTTTTTAAATTTTAAAATTATCGATGATATTTAAATTGAGAAAATAGAGATTTGCCAGAAATGTTATCTTCAAGAATTCCAGTAAATTAGAAATAAAATTGATCTGGTTAGTAAGATTTTTCTCATCTAAATATTTCATCAGCATGATCAAAATAAAAATTATCAGCGTAAAAGACAGATAGCGTTTGGTTTGTGCTTTTCTTTCTTTATTTTTCAGGTTGCGTAACAGTTTATACATCAACAAGAGAAAAATGATCAGGATCAGCAGTAGAAGAAAATAATAATTGAAAGGAAGAGTTTTGAAGGATGGTAATTTCATCGCAATGAAATGAGAAGAAAGATCGATCGCTTGGAGAATTTTCCCATACATAGAAAGCGTTTCCAAAAGCGAAGCAAAGATCAATCCGATTGAGAAAAATTTGAAAATAAGTTTTTGCCCGCTATTCAGAGGAAACTTATCTGACCTTGTCCAGCCGAACATCCCCAGCGCCAATGCGTTCAAAAAAATGAAGATCGTTTTGAACCAAAGCGCAAAATTCGCTGTAGCAGTCAGATCAAATTGCTGGAAAAAATTGAAAAGCAGCAGATTGGAAACAGTCGTAGATTTATTAACAACGATCTGAAATCCCAAAAAATAGGAAAGAAAGGTGACGATGATCAAAAGACTGCTAAAGAACAGAAGCGGAAATTTCAACGCTGCTAAAAATTCTCTTAATTCCATATTCTCACTTTTTGCATATTATGATTTTTTTTGGAAAAACAATTTCGCCTATTCTGCTGAAAAATTATTCTTTTCTCGTTTTTCGACCAGATTTTTTGTGATACGATGATCTTTTTGGGAATTTGCCAGCTTTTCACTGTCAGGATCTTCCGAACGCATAAAACCATTGTAATAGAAAGTTGTGCGCTCTTCTGGTGCAATGTAATTTTCGTAGGAAGTAAACTCTTCGCCAAAATCATCAATTACTCTCACATCCCAATCGCCTGTAGAAACTTTCCAGACGACAGATTCTCCAGGTGAGATAATATCAGCACCAAGTCTATCTTCGCCCCAATATTCATCGGAACTTGGTGAAAGATAAACATAATAAATATAATAATAATTTGAATCATTCCAGATCTCGATCTCGCCAGCGTCACCGATGATCCTCATTGTTTTTGTTTTGCCCGGTTTGATTTCTACTTCTTGCCAATAGTCATAGAAAAACCAATAACCACCGCCATAATCGACTTGAATGAACTTGCTTTCATCAGGTGACAATTCCCAGTTGTATTCATCTGATTCGTTTGTATTAAGATAATGCGTTGTGCCATAATCAATTTCATACCAAATTTCATCTTGTGAATCATTTTTAATTACTAATGTCCCTTCTTCCGTGCATCCTGTTATGAAAACAATAAACAAAGGTAAAAGGATCAATAAATTTTTCATCATTCCTCCAATTTTTTTGATAATTTTCTTTTTGAATGTTCAGCATTTTTGACAAGAAAAAACTGAAAAGTTTTATTTCAGGAAGAAAGAGCAAAGAGTCAGGCCAGCGATCTTGATTAAAAATACACGGATTAGATAGGAGCGGAATAATAATTCTCCGAAAAAGCTGGAATTTCAATATCAACGAAAAAGGTAATATCCAAGATTTTGCGATAAAAGAGGCTAGTTATTGAAAAATCCAGAATTGCGATTAGCGAACATTTTCTGTCTATTCTCTAAAAGCAAAATTCTTGACACCATAAAGGTTAGAAATAACTTGTCGATCCATTGTGCTTAGATTGTAATATACTGAAATATAAAAAGATATCAGAGTATAAAGGAGTAATTATGGCAGTTCCAAAAAGAAAAACTTCAAAATCCAGGAGAAATAAGAGAAGAACACATTACAAAGCCACAATGCCAACAGTGGCGACTTGTTCAAATTGTGGTGAACCGATCCAACCTCATAACATTTGCCAAAAATGCGGTTACTATAACGGTAAACAAGTGATAACGATAAAAGAAGATTGAAACGATCATTTTGGTTGATCAATGAAAATTGCACTTGATGCTTTTGGTAGTGATAATGCACCTTTTCCAGAAGTTGAAGGTGCAATTCTTGCAATTAAAGAAGAAATCTGTGACAAGATCTTTTTAGTTGGAAAAGAGCGAGAGCTCGTAGGTCAATTAGACAAATATTATTATGACAAAGAAAGAATCGAAATAGTTCCAGCCGAAGAAGTTATAACAATGAATGATTCACCTTCCCGCATTGTGAAAAAGAAAAAAAATTCCTCTCTTGTGAAAGCGATAAAATTACACGCTGACAAAAAAGTCGATGCTTTTGTAAGCGCAGGTAATACTGGTGCGGTGATGGCTGCATCTCTTTTTGCTCTGGGACGAATGAAAAATATTCTTCGCCCAGCAATCGCTACTATCTTGCCCACTCAAAATCGAAATGTTATTGTTCTGGATGTTGGTGCGAACGTTGATTGTTCATCAGAAAATCTGGTTCAATTTGCTAAATTAGGCAGTTTATATTCCAAATTTTTTTATCAGATCAAAGAACCGGATGTTGCGCTTTTGAACATTGGAGAAGAAAATTCAAAGGGCAATGAATTGATGAAGGTTACGAATAAAAAATTGCAAAATTATTCAGATATAAATTTCATCGGTAATATTGAAGGAAAAGATCTTCTAAAAGGTGTGGCTGATGTGATCGTGTGCGATGGATTTGTCGGAAATATAATGTTGAAAACGATTGAAGGAGCAGCGATCACAATCTTTGATATCATGAAAGAACAGATCAAAAAAGATTGGGTCGCCAAGATCGGAGCTTTACTTTCTTTTCCTGTTTATGCTTATATTAAAAAAAAAATGGACCACACAGAATATGGTGGAGCTTTGTTAGTGGGATTGAATGGCGTTTCAGTCGTGGCGCATGGACGTTCAAATGCAAAAGCGATCAAAAATGCTGTTAAGATCGCAGCTCGTATTGCCAGAAGTGGCTTCGTGGATCATGCTGGAGAATATTTTGAGAGGTATGAATTATGATAGAAAAATATTTTGCTAAGATTAAAGGAACAGGTAGATATGTTCCAGAAAAAATATTAACGAATTTCGATCTGGAAAAAATGGTCGATACTTCTGATGAATGGATACGCACCCGAACTGGTATGTCTGAACGACACATCGCTTCAGAATCACAGGCAGCTTCTGATCTTGCCTATGAAGCTGCTTTGAAAGCGATTGAAGATGCTAATATAAAAAATAAAGATATCGATATGATCATTTGCGGAACAATTTCGGGAGATCATCCTTTTCCTTCGACAGCTTGTATCCTCCAAAAAAAATTAGGCTTGAAAAATTTTCCTGCTTTCGATGTTTCTGCTGGTTGCACCGGTTGGATCTATGGAGCTAATATTGCCAAGCAATACGTGGAAAATGGCCTGGCAAAAAACGTTCTTGTCATCGGCGTGGAGATCCTTACAAAGATCACGAATTATCAGGATCGAAATACTTGTGTTCTTTTCGGTGACGGAGCCGGAGCCACGATTATTTCTCGCGCAGAGCCCAAAGATATTTCCCGTTTTATTGATACAGAAATTTCCGCTGATGGATCACATTATGATCTTCTCGTGCAACATGCAGGTGGTTCACGAATGCCGGCTTCTCAAAAAACTGTCGAAAAAAATCTGCACACGGTTTATATGGAAGGAAACAAGATATTCAAATTGGCTATTCGTTCGATGTATAACGCTTGTGACATCGTTCTTAAAAGAAATAACATGGACGTAAAATCGATCGATTGGTTGATCACACATCAGGCAAATTTACGGATAATTCAGGCTCTTGGCAAGAAATTGAAGATCGATGAAAACAAAGTTATCGTAAATATTGAAAAATATGCTAATACTTCTGCTGCCACCATTCCCATTGCTTTGGATGAAGCGATCCGAAATAATGTCATTCGTCATGGTGATATCGTTTTACTGGCTTCTTTTGGAGCTGGTCTCACTTCTGGCAGCTTGCTACTAAGATTATAAGAGGTTTTTGATATGAAAAAAATTGCCTTACTATTTCCCGGTCAAGGTGCGCAATATGTTGGAATGGCGATGGACATCCTGGCAAAATTTCCTGAACTGAAGCAGGAATTACAGAATTTTGATGAAAAAAATAATCTTGAGCTTTATAAGATAATGAAAGAAGGACCGGAAGAAAAATTGAAAGAAACACGTTTCACCCAACCAGCAATTCTGTTTCACAGCATTGCTGCTCTGAAAATGTTGCAACAAGAAATTGAGATCAAACCCGCTTTTGTAGCCGGTCATTCACTCGGAGAATTTTCTGCTCTCGTTGCAAATGGCGTATTGAAATTACAAGATGCAATGTATCTTGTGCATAAACGTGGTGAATTTATGATCAAAGCCAGCGAAGGATCTTCTTATGCGATGAGCGCTGTTATTGGCTCAAATCCTGTCACGATCAAAGATATTTGCAAAAAAGTTTCTGAACATAATATTGTCGTTGCTGCAAATTTCAACACTCCTGTGCAAACTGTTATTTCTGGAACGCAAAAAGGCGTGCACGAAGTTACGAGAATTCTCAAAGAGCAGAAAGTGAAAAGGATCATTCCACTCAAAGTGGGCGGTGCTTTTCATTCACCTTTGATTAAAAAAGCGGGAGAATGGCTGGCGAGTGAAATGGATAAGATCAAATTTTCAGAAACTAATATTCCATTAATTTCAAATGTTGATGCCAAACCGACAACCGACATCAACAAGATCAAAGAAAATTTGCGTCGTCAAGTTACTTCTTCTGTGCTTTGGTTGGATTCCGTCAAATTTATGTTAGAAGCTGGAGTGGAACTTTTCATTGAATTTGGACCGCAGAAAGTTTTGGCTGGAATGCTCAGAAAAATTGACAGAAAAGCAAAAATTATCAGTATTGACACTATTGAATCTTTTGAAGCCGTGAAAGAGGAGTTGAAAGCTTATGAATGATTTTCGAAACAAGATTGCTATCGTCACCGGTAGTGCTCGTGGTATTGGTTTCACTATTGCCAAATATTTTGCTCAAAGAGGAGCGACCAGCTTGATCATAGATTTGCATCAAAAGGATATCGATAGTGCAGTGCAAAAGATCGATGATGCAGGTTTGAAAGCAATTGGATATCCGGCAGATGTGACTGATAACAAAGCGATAAAAAATGTTTTTAGAGACATTTACAAAGATTTTGGTTCAATAGATATTTTAGTTAACAATGCTGGAATCACCAAAGATGGCTTATTAATGAAGATGAAAGAATCTGATTGGGAGGCAGTGATCAACGTGAATCTGAAAGGTGCTTTCAATTGTATCCAGGCAGTTTCACGTTATATGTTAAAACAAAAAACAGGCGTGATCTTGAATATTGCTTCTGTGATCGGAATCATGGGAAATGCTGGACAGGCAAATTATGCTGCTTCCAAAGGTGGTTTGATCGCTCTGACCAAATCTGCTGCCAGAGAATTTGCCAGCAGAAAGATCAGAGTCAATGCTATTGCTCCCGGTTTTATTCAAACTGAAATGACACAAAAATTATCACCAGAAGTTGTTGAAAATTATGCAAAAGCAATTCCTTTAGCTCGGATGGGAACTCCAGCTGATGTTGCAAATCTCTGTCTTTTTTTGGCTTCTACTGAAGCCAATTACATTACCGGTCAAACGATCAATGTGGACGGTGGTTTGATCATCTAAAGAAAAAATGAATTCTGTAGATTTAAATATTGTCGATCTGCTGACTGATGACGAAGTGAAAACAACCATTTTGTCTGTTGGTCTTTCCCGCAGAATAGACAGTATAATAGAAAATAAACTAATGATACAGAAATTATTCAAAGAATAAAAAGGAGGAAATATGAACGTTGAAGACAAAGTAAAGGAAATTATCGTTGAAGAACTCGGCGTAGAGGAAAGTGAAGTCACACTGGAAGCAAATTTTATCGAAGATCTGGGAGCTGATTCTCTCGATACGGTAGAATTGATCATGAAATTCGAAGAAGAATTTGATATCGATATTCCTGATGAAGATGCTGAAAAATTGGTGACAGTCGGTAAAGCTATCGACTATTTGAAAACAAAATTGGATTAATATAATTTCACAAGGTGGGGTATTCACGTCCCCACCATAATTTTATCTTTCGTGAGGAGATTATGAGAAGAGTTGTTATCACGGGTTTGGGAACTTTGAATGCTATCGGAAATGATGTGCAGACGACCTGGGAAAATTTGATCGCAGGGAAAAATGGGATTGAACGGATCTCCGTATTTGATGTTACATATGAATATGCCAGCCAGATTGCTGCTGAAGTAAAAAATTATGATCCAAAAAAATATTTTGAGCGCAAAGAGATCAAGAAGAAGGATAAATATACACAATTTGCTTTGATCGCTGCAGAACAGGCAATGAAAAACTCAGGTTTGTTAGATCATCCTTTTGATCATGATCTGGCGGGTGTTTTGATCGCTTCAGGGATCGGCGGAATGGAAACTTTTGAAAATGAAGCGTCAAAATTTGTGCGTAAAGGGCCAAAACGAATCAGTCCCTTTTTCATTCCAAAAATGATCTCAAATATTGCTGCTGCCGAAGTTGCGATCAAATTTGATCTACGCGGGATCAATTTTAATATCACCTCCGCTTGCGCCAGCTCAATGCACTCGATCGGAACTGCCTTTCGCTCAATCCAATATGGCGATGCGGATCTGATCTTAGCTGGCGGTACCGAAGCTTCCATCACACCTCTCTCTGTTGCCGGATTCTCATCAATGAAAGCTCTATCGACAAGAAACGACGAACCGCACAAAGCTTGCCGTCCATTCGACAAGGAAAGAGATGGATTTATTATCGGCGAAGGTGCTGGCGTTGTTGTTTTGGAAGAGAGAGAACACGCTATCAAAAGAGGTGCTCATATCTTTGCTGAAATCGTTGGTTATGGAGCTAGCTGCGACGCCTATCATATCACAGCGCCAGCTGAAAATGGAGAGGGTAGCGCACGTGCTATGAAAATGGCATTGCATGATGCAAAAGTGGAACCAAAAGAAATTATGTATATAAATGCCCATGGAACTTCCACACCTTTGAACGATAAAAATGAAACAACATCGATCAAAACAATTTTTGGTGAACACGCCAAAGAAATAAAAATAAATTCCACAAAATCGATGGTGGGACACACTTTGGGCGCAGCAGCAGCCATCGAAACAATCGCTTGTTGTAAAACCTTGGAAACCGGAATTTTGCATCCTACAATAAATTATGAAGTTCCCGATCCCGACTGTGATCTGGATTATATTCCCAATCAGGCTATCGAACTTGACGTGGAATATGTGCTTAGTAATTCACTCGGATTCGGTGGACATAACGGTGCAATCCTTCTGAAAAAACATAAATAGATTTTGGGCGAGTTCATATACTCGCCTTACTATATCATGACAAATTTTTTTCACAAAATGAAATCTTTCCTGACCGATAAAAATCAGGTTACTCATCCCAATCTGGTTAATCTGGAAAAGATCATCAATTATACTTTCCGCAATAAAATGATCGCAACGGTTGCCTTGACCCACACCTCCCATGATAAAATGCAACACGAAGACCTTTCTTTTGAACGGATGGAATTTCTGGGAGATGCAGTTCTCGGGCTGTTGGTTTCGGAACATATTTTTCACAAATATCCTGATTATTCTGAAGGTGAATTATCCAAATTAAAAGCAAAGATCGTTTCGCGCAAATATCTGAATTTGAAGGCAAAGGAAATTGATCTGCAGAAATTTCTTCTATTAAATCTGGATGCTTCGACAAATCGATCCATTTCTGTAAGTTCGGTTCTCGGTAATGCTATGGAATCTTTGATCTGTGCGATATTTCTTGATGGCGGTTTTCAACCGACGAAGAGATTTATCGAAAAATTTATTTTGGCAGAAGCAAGAAATTTCATTTCAGATAAAAATCTGAAAAATTATAAAAGTATTTTACAAGAATATTTTCAATCAAAAGGCAAAGAAGTTCCAAAATATGAGATCACTGCAGAGAAAGGACCTGAACACAAGAAAGAATTTACTGCTGAAGTTTTTTGGGAAAATAGATCTTTTGGCACAGGCAAAGGAGCAACAAAAAAAGAAGCTCATCAAAATGCAGCCAAAAGAGCTTGCGAAAAATTGAATCTTAAATGAAGATCCTGCCACTTTTCATTCCCAATCTGGGCTGTCCTTTCCAATGTGTTTTCTGTGATCAACAGGCAATTACACATGCCGAAAACAAGATCGATTTTGCAAAAATGAAAATAATGATCCAAAAATTTTGTCATCAGAACAAAAATATTCCCAAACAAATTGCCTTTTTTGGTGGAACTTTCACCAATCTGGAAATGTCATTACAAAAAAAATTATTGAAGTTGAGTGCACCATATCATCAAGAGCTGCAAGGAATAAGGATCTCAACGCGTCCTGATTTTATCGATAACGATATTTTGGATTTCTGTGAAGCTCATCACATTCGAACAATCGAACTTGGCGTGCAGAGCTTTTCTGACCTTGTCCTGAAAAAGAGCCGACGTGGTTATGATCGAGACCAAGCTATAGAAAGCTGCAATTTGATTAAATCTAGAAATTTTGAATTGGGAATTCAATTGATGCCGGGCTTACCTGGATTTTCAACAGCTTCTTGGACAGAGACCATCAAAACTACAAAAGATATTTCTCTTGCTTTTGTCAGGATCTATCCAACGATCGTTTTGAAAAATACATTGTTAGAAAAGCTCTATCAGATATCAGTTTATTCTCCCTTGTCCTTAGAAAGAGCGGTTTTAGTTACAGCCAGATTATTGCGTTCTATTCCAGATATTGATATTGCAAAATTGGGTTTACATTCCGATATCGATCCCAAAAATATCGTAGCTGGTCCCTATCATCAAGCTTTTGGTGAACTTGTGCACAGCAGAATTTTGCAGCAGAAAATTGTGGAAAATTTTCAAGATAAAACTTTGCAGATCTCTGCTCGGGATATTTCCCTTTTTTTGGGATTCAAAAAAAGAATGCTTAGTAACTTAAAGACAAAATTAGGCAGGACAAAACTTCCCATTTTGGTTGATCATAAATTGGAAAGACATAATTTTTTATTCACAGAAAAAGCAGCTGAGAAATTCTGGTAATATGATTATAATTCCAATAATAATAGCAATATTGATCGTCATCTATTTTTATCGGCACACAGTTCCAGAAATAGAAGGCTGGCGCAAATATCTGCTCATTTCACTACGGGCGATTGTGCTGATAATCTTGATCTTTCTGCTTTTCAATCCGATCTTGAAATTTATCAGTAGTAAAATAAAAAATGCGCGTATAATTCTTTTGGATGATGTCTCGCAAAGTATGGAATTGATGGAAGATAACGAATCCAAAACCACAAAATTGGAAAGCTTTCGAAAGGCGATTGAAAAAAAAGCAAAAGACAAAAATTATCAGATTAAAACTTATGAATTTGCTCAAGGACTGGATGGAGGAAAAAATTCCACAGAGCTCACCAGAACTCTCGAAGAATTAGCTACAGATTCACAATTTCAGGATGTGGAAGCGATCTACCTTTTATCAGACGGCTGGTTCAAAGATGATGAATTGCAAGCGATCAATAATCTTGACATTCCGATCCATTCTTTCGATCCAGGCTCTGAAATTCAAGAGAGTGATCTAGCGCTCGATGAGGTTAAATATAATAAGGTTGGATATAAAAACGAAGCAACTCCGCTCCATATTACTGTGAAAGCGCAAAACTTCCAGAAAGAAGCTGAACTGATCTTATCGCAAAATAATAATGTATTACAAACTAAAAAATTGGATTTCTCTAAAGAACCAATCCAAACGATCGAACTTGAACAACGTTTCATAAGTGCGGGTTTGAAAAAATTTACTATTCTTCTTAAAACTGATTTATTGCAGGAAACAAATCTTGATAATAACGAAATTAATGGTGCGATCCAGATCAAAGAACAGAAAACCAATATTTTGCTTCTTTCGGAAACTCTGAATTGGGACGTGAAATTTATTATCGATGTGATCCAAAAAAATCCACGCTGGCACCACGAATTCCTCTTGAAAAGAGATAGATTCACCCGTAATGGGAAAATCGTCGATCTTGCTGATATGTTGCAAGAAGTAGCAGTTATTGTCATTATCAATACTGGAAATTTTTCTTTGCAAAAGGCAGATAGAGAATTGATAGCAAACTACTTGGATCAAGGCGGTGGTTTGCTCTCTTGTGGAAAGGTAATAACAGCTTTGGCCAATTATTTACCCGCAAACGATCTGGAAATTACAAAAACCTTCAAATCTACTTTCAGACTGACTGAAGAAAGCCAACGCTATCATTCTTTTTCGGTTATGGATAATTTAACTATCGAAGATATTCCACCTGTTGAATATTTCTATACAGAAGCTAAATTGCAGGCAAAAATTCTGGCGCGGATGAATAATCAAGAAAACTCGCCAGCGATCCTTTTGAACGTAAAGGGGAATCTACTCCAGTTCACATTTCTGAATCTATGGAAGTGGCAGCTCTGGTCTGAAGAGGGAAAATTCTCAAAGTTTATCAGTGATATCTTGCAATGGTTAGGACAGAAAGCCAGCGAACGTTTCGTTTCATATCCAGATAAAAATGCCTATTACGCAGGTGAAACAGTGAAAGTGATCTTGCAGGCTTTTGATGAAAAGCTCGCACCTATCCGTGAATTGAATGCAAAATTAACTCTCTTCGACGAAAAGGATGATATTGTTTTGGAAAAATTTTTGCTGGCAGCAGATGATGAATATTTTCTAAAGATCAATTCCTTGTCTGCAGGAGATTATCACTACGAAATAGAAAGCAGCAAATTGCAATTGCGCACAAAAGGTGAATTCATTGTTAATAAAGACAATCCAGAAAATTTTGATATAGGTTTTAATATTCCTTTGCTTTCCTACATTTCCAGTCAAACAAAAGGCGATGTTCTAACTGAAAAAAAATTAGCTGATCATTCTTTAGATCAAGCTTCCAGCAAGAGTATAGAGATAAAAAATGAGATACCTATCTACAAAAAATGGTATTTTATAGCATTATTCATTTCGGCTTTTTGCCTGGAATTGTATTTGAGAAAAAGATGGGGATTATTATAAAATTCTGAAAATTTCTGGTTGATATAATAATTGTAAAAAAAATATTTGAACAAGATGCGGAGAGTTGCCGGAGCGGTCGAACGGGGCGGTCTCGAAAACCGTTGTCCAGGTTTCTGGACCCGGGGTTCGAATCCCTGACTCTCCGCCATTTATTTCATATCAGCAGCGGAGCAAGAAACAATTTTGATCAGCCAATTCGGTGAGGAAAGAACGAAAACATTACTTTCTTGTTTCAGTCACCAAAATCCAACATTAGTTTTGCGTGATCTGGAAAAGCGAAACCTTGTGGATGACCGCAGAACTTCGCAATGGTTTGAAAAAATATATTACATGTTTTGATAATAAAAATCTATTATAATTAATTGTTTTTTGTTGAATTCAAAGAAAAATATTTACAAAATATCGTTTCAAATTGATCACATCATACACAAAACTTGACATCAAACCCTTGAAAAAAATTTTACAGCTTGTGTGCTAGGCGGGGAGTTAGCGGTGCCCTGTAACCCGCAAACCGCTATAGCGGGGCTGAATTCCTGCACGAGAATACTGATTTTTATTGTCGGAAAGAAAAGTGGTGTCGAGGAGCAAGCCCGACGCAATTGTGAGCTATGAATCGTGTCAGATCCGGAAGGAAGCAGCACTAAGTGGTTTTCGCAATGTGCCGTCGGTCCACTTGCTCTGAGCTGGCTCTCTTTTCCTGCTCTAAAATAGGTATCGAGTGCAGGTGCACACTTTATCAAAATAACTGGATCAGCAGTGATCTTGGAGGAAAAATGCCGAAATATAAAGCACCACGTGGCACTTACGACATTTTACCAGGAGAAAGCTATAAGTGGCAATATGTTCGAGCGCTATTTCGTCAGACTGCCAGACTCTTTAATTATCGTGAGATAGAAACCCCGATCTTTGAAGATAGCAATATTTTCGAGCGAACTGTCGGCGATACTTCAGATATCGTGGAAAAAGAGATGTATAAATTTCAAGATAAAAAAGGAAGGATCTTTGCTTTGCGCCCGGAAGGAACTGCTTCTGTTGTTCGTGCTTATATCGAAAATGGTTTGCATGTAAAAAATAATACTTCCAAACTTTTTTATCTCGGTCCAATGTTTCGCTATGATCGACCGCAAAAGGGAAGACACCGTCAGTTCTATCAATATGGGATCGAAAATATTGGCAGCGTTTCTCCATACATTGATGCCGAAGTCATCGCTCTTGCCGATCATTTTTTAAAGAAATTGGGTTTGGAAAATTATCAATTGCAGATCAATAGCATCGGTTGTGAAAATTGTGCGAAAGATTATGACAAAGCTTTGCAAGAATATTTTTCTTCCTATCGTGGTGAACTCTGCGCTGATTGCCAGAAAAGACTGGATAAAAATCCAAAACGGATTCTGGATTGCAAAGTCAAATCTTGTCAAAAGATCGCGGTGGATGCACCTTCGATGCTTGATTATCTGGATAACGATTGTGCTGCTAATTTCCAAGCATTACAAGCTCATCTCGAGGAAATGGAAATTTCGTTCAAGATCAATCACAGGATCGTGCGCGGTTTGGATTATTACACGCAAACTGCTTTTGAATTCGTTGATAATAATCTGGGAGCGCAAAACACGCTTATCGGTGGTGGACGTTATGATGGTTTGATAAAAAAATTGGGTGGAAAAGATCAGTCAGGAATCGGCTTTGCTGGCGGATTTGAAAGATTGCTTTTGGCGATGAAAACTGAAAAGATCGGTTTCGCAACAGAAGATATTCCTGATCTATATTTTGTGAATATCGGTTCAAAAGCACAGAAAACTGGGATCAAAATTATGCAGGAATTACGGCAAAATGATGTTTCTGTAGAATTCGATCCAGACCGAACATCGATCAGTTCTCAGATGAAAGCTGCTAATAGAGCAGGTGCGAAATTTTGTTTGATCCTAGGAGAAGATGAACTTGTGAAGAAAAGAGTTATTTTGAAAGATATGGCGAGCGGAGTGCAGCATGAATATCCTTTAGACAGCATTATCAGTGAAATCAGAAACAGACTTGCATCATCTTGATAATAGCAGCAATTTTTACTTGACGCAAAAAGCTGGCACTCTAAAAAGGTCTTTGCTAATTTTAAAAAATTAATTATATTTTAGAAAAAATTTAATGGAGGAAATTATGAAATTAAAACCCTTAGATGACCGAGTCGTTATCAAAGCGACGGAATTAGAAGAAAAAAATGTAGGTGGCATCATTATTCCTGATACGGCGAAAGAAAAACCTCAGTTCGGAGAAGTTATCGCAGTCGGTAATGATGAAGATCTGCAAGAAAACGTGAAAGTCGGAGATAAGATTTTGTATGCCAAATATGGTGGAACAGAAGTTGATATCGAAGATGAAAAGCTGATGATCATTTCTCGTTCAGATATTTTAGCCCTTGTCAAATAGGAAAGATTATGGCTTTGGCAGATGTAAATCAAGACGATTTTGAACAAGAAGTCCTGAAATCAGATATTCCAGTTATCATCGATCTTTGGGCACCCTGGTGTGGTCCTTGCAAAGCGCTGACGCCAAATGTGGAAAGCGTGGCAGAGGATTATTCAGGTGAAGTGAAAGCTTTGAAACTGAATATCGATGAAAATCCTGCGATCGCAGCTCGGTATCAGATCATGTCGATCCCTACTTTACTTTTTTTCAAAGATGGAGAAGTAGTAAATCAAATCGTCGGTCTAGTCGATAAAACGAAGATCGAAAGCAGGCTGAAACCTTTATTATGAATCAGAACTTATCCTGAAAGCTCCCAACTATCGGGAGCTTTTTTATTTGTCTGGAATATTATCTTCACCGATTTTGCTTGGTAGCGTGGTCAAACTTTAAAAAAATTGAAAACATTCCAAACTCGGATAACTCAATGAATGATAACAGACTGTTCAACAAATACATTAACTGAGATATAATAAAGATCGAAATGTGGGAAAAAACAAAAGCTTCTTTTCCGAACAATTTCGTGAAAAACTGTGACAAAAGTATGTTAGATGATACTTTTTTAGGTTGTTTTCTGTTTTCATCCTTCGACTAAGCCTGTCCTGAGCGAAGCCGAAGGGCTCAGGATGA